>NZ_JADBTR010000179.1:0-2760 GCF_020246065.1 Microcystis sp. M144S2 | reverse complement strand
TTTCAAGACTCGGTTAACAATTTGTAATATTCCTTGTTGACACCCTTACTGACAAAGAAAAAACTGAAATCAAGTCAGGATAAGGGTTGGAGTGCTTACTGCAAAAATTGTTAAGAAAGATCCCTATAAGGGATAGCTTAATAAGGGGGGCATCTGAAAGTTTTCAATACCTACCTACTTAGTTTTTACCCTTGTTTTTAGGTGGGAGAATTGCCAGATTCTTTCTTTGGCACGAGTGCCTGTCGCCCCTTGGCTTCAGAAACTAATAACTGATTCCGGGCTGATGGCTTTTTGGCTTAAGATAAAGTTTAGCCCTCGATCGAGTTTTCATGGTTTTACAACTGCGCGTCTATGTTCCCGAACACCCTCTGGTTAAGCATTGGCTGGCGATCGCCCGCGATCAAAATACCCCCTCGGTACTGTTTAAAACAGCGATGACGGAACTAGGGCGCTGGTTAACCTACGAAGCGGCGCGGCAATGGTTGCCGACCCTGGAAACTAGCGTTAAAACCCCTCTAGCGGAATGTCCGGCTACTTTTATCGATCCTAGCGTACCGATCGCCGTAGTCCCGATTTTACGCGCAGGATTAGCCCTGTTGGAAGGGGCGCAAAGCCTTTTACCCCTAGCTAGTACCTATCACCTCGGTTTAGCCAGAAACGAGGAAACCCTAGAGGCGAGTTGTTATTTAAATAAATTACCAGCTAGTTTTGATCCAGCCACGAGAGTGTTAATTCTTGAACCGATGTTAGCCACGGGGGGATCAATTTCAACGGCAATGGCAGAAATTACCAGCAGAGGCGTTGATCCTGCCCTAATTCGCCTGATTTCCGTGGTGGCTGCCCCGCCGGCTTTACAGAAATTGAGTCAAAATTATCCCAGCTTGAACATCTATACGGCTATTATCGATGAAGGACTAAATAGCCGTGGTTACATCGTGCCGGGGTTGGGCGATGCCGGCGATCGAGCTTTTGGAACCTATTAGGAGAAAAACGGATTATGAGTCAGCGAGATGGGTTTGCCGGCGGTTTTTTGGCTGGTGCGATTGTCGGTGGTTTAGTGGGCGGTGTTTTGGGGACAGTGTTGGCTAATCGCAGCCGTCGCGGTTTAGCAGCTGGTGATAATCAGTCTTTTTTGGAAGATATCCGCCATGGGCGCTTGACTCCAGAGGAAGGCATGGAAATGGCCCGCCGCAGTTTAGAAGATAAAATTGCCCAGTTAAATCTAGCGATCGATGATGTGCGTCAACAGTTAGGATCGGTACAGGAAAACGGCAGCGATCATTAAATAGGGCCGGCCGAATAAATCTCAAAACCTTTATATAACTGCGAGTTAGGGATAGGTATAGCTGCTGCTTAAAAGTTGCCAAAAATTAATCAAATCAAGGAGAATTTATTCTCAATTATCAAAATTGAGATAGTTTATGCCCCTTAAATAAAGAGGTTTTGATAACCAAATTAAAGCAGCTCTAAAGAGTTTTGAGTTAAAAGTAAAACTTCAAGTTTTCATTCAGAATAAATAAGTAGTCGTGCAAAATTAATTTCCTAGTCGAGACGGGAGACGGGAGACAGCTATTAGGGATCGGATTTGAGTTTTCAGTTCACTGTTTCCTCACACCAGAAGTCTGACGGAGTAGTGGCTTAGATATGTAATTAATTTTGCTTAGGTACTTAACTAATATGGAATTACGAGGGATAGAACGCAGTAAGGAAATTGGAGCGTTAGAAAACGGGTTTCTCCGAGAAACCATGAGAAAACGGTTTTTTTTGAAGAAACCCGTTTTCTTGTAATAAATGTTAATTTCTATTACAGAGGTCTTGAAAGATTGGGGATTGTTAGGCTAAAACTGTTAGCAATAAACCTTTGCTGTTAATGTCATGACTTCCTCTCTTTTGCCGATTCTTCCTGTTGTTGACGATGTTTTGTTTAATTTCGCTCAATCTGATGGCTTTTGGGCGAATTTGGCTATCGCTTTTGGAGCAAGTTATGATGTGGTTAAAGCGACGCAATTACGACAACAGTGGCAAAGCCGAAATTTTAGTCAAATTCCCCCAATTGAGGTACTCAGTGATGAGGTTTTAGGGACGGCGAATGGTGCATATTCCAGCAGTACCAATAAGATTTATCTATCAGCATCTTTTTTAAATACGGCCTCGTCAGCAACGATAATTAATGTAATTTTAGAAGAAATTGGGCATTATGTGGATGCTCAAATTAATCCGGTGGATAGAGCCGGAGATGAGGGGGCAATTTTTGCAGAGTTGGTTCAAGGAAATAGTCTGGATGTGGCAACCTTAGACGCTTTACGAGCAGAGAATGACCAGACAACAATTATAGTCAATGGGGAAATTATTCAAGTAGAACAGGCGAATTTTACGGGTACTAATGGGGATGATAATATTACGGGTACATCTGGAGATGATAATATTTCTGGGTTAGATGGCAATGATACACTAAATGGATTAGGGGGAAACGACAATCTTTCTGGTGGTAATGGAAATGATACTTTCTACGGTGGGACAGGTAATGATGTCTTTAACTTTGCCTACTATCAAGACAGTGATGTAGTGATGGATTTTGTGCAGGGACAGGACAAAATTGATGTTAGCAGCTTGAACCTGAGTGATTGGGCTACTGTACAATTACTAATTAGTAATGACGGAATAAATAATGCGTTAATCACTACTTATTATGACGGTGGTCAATCTCAGCTAAAACTCAATGGCATTAATCCGACTCTCTTACAAGCAAGTGATTTTATT
>NZ_JADBTR010000178.1:0-10987 GCF_020246065.1 Microcystis sp. M144S2 | reverse complement strand
TTCAAATATTTTGAGTATAAATACTCTATATACTCACTTCTCTGCGATGCAGTCGCACTCGCGGGAGCGCATTTTGTAGCTTGCTTAAAGCTTTGTTTCTGTCTGTATCACTTGTTACTTTTTAAAATGAGAATTGCTGGTTCAAAAGCGTCCTACAATACTAAATCCTGTTTAAAAGCTATAGGAGAGCGGGAAGTTTTCTCAGTGAACAGTAAGCTGACTGCTGACTCCTAACCCCACCAACAAACTTTTTGCCGCAAACCCTAATTAGAGATTTTTTAGTACAAAAGTTCTAAAATGGCCAGTGCCAGTTATTGGCCTGAAGACTTGTTTTTTCAGTCTTGTGGCTTTATCATGGGTACTGTGTGGTGTGTGTGATGTGAAGGAGTAAGATGACTGCTAATAGCCAACTTATCTCCGTCAAGGCTCTACAAGCTTTGATGAAGCGAGGGTTCAAACCTTCGGTCTCTGGTAGACGGCATCAAAAATCTTGGTTAATAGCTTTAGACGGCGATACCTCAAAACGATTATTCGATATCGTTTTCTCCCTGTCGGTTCTAATTTTCTTTTCGCCGCTTTATTTAATCTTAGCCTTACTGATCGCGATTAGTTCCCCCGGTCCGGTCTTCTATGTGCAGAAGCGCGTCGGTCAAAACTTCCAGCATTTCAACTGTATCAAGTTCCGTACTATGGTAATGGATGCGGATAAGGTATTAGAGAGACTGATGGAAGACTCTCCCCAACTGCGAGCGGAATTCGAGGATAATTTCAAGCTGAAGGATGATCCCCGCATAACTTGGATTGGCAAGTTTCTCCGCTTAACCAGTTTAGACGAGTTTCCCCAGTTCTGGAACGTCCTGCGGGGAGATATGAGCGTCGTCGGTCCGCGGCCTTTAGTTCCCGAAGAATTGCAGAAATATGGCAATCGCATCGACAAAGTTTTAACTATTCGCCCCGGTTTAACTGGTTTATGGCAAGTTTCTGGACGTAATGACATCCCCTATCCCATGCGGGTGCAGATGGATGTGTATTACGTTAATTCGCGCAACTGGTTAACCGATATCTGGGTAATCTTTAGAACTATCGGTGTTGTGGTTTTTCCCAAAAATAACGGTGCTTACTAAGGCAGTGAATAGTAGTTAAAAATTACTCACTACTGTTTCAATGTAATTAATCGCTAGACTGGGGGAGAGAAAGGCAGAACTTGCTTTTTTCTCCTCTTTTTTTGAGAAGAAATATTATGATATAGCGTTTTTCAGTCTGCTGAGGTACAAAAGTTATGGGTTTTAGGCAAAAGGCAAGAGGCAAAAGGCAAAAGGGAAGAAAATAGGTGTACCTCACTAGCTTAGGAAACGCTATAGTAATTAGGGCTTGCTAGATAATGGTAGAACCCTTTTAAAATAAGACTTTTGACCTTTTAAAATCCGATGTTCATGCTGCGAAAATAGGATTGAGACCTTCAAAAACCTTGCATTATCCTTCTTGTAGTAGGCAAACTGGTACAAAAAAGGAGAGCAACAAAGCCTTAAACTGCTGCCTTCTGCCTGACCCCATCCTAGGCCTTTTTGAACAAACACTACTTAGCTGTTATCTTAAGGGTGAGGTACGAAATTTCTGGTTTTAGGAAACACTGGAGCTAGAGATGATGCTAAATCCCGTCATTTCGTCCTTATCACAATTTGGGCATTTTGTCAAAAAAATTTTGACTTTGCAACAAAACTACACAAAAATTAGATCAACGTTGTTAGGGAAAAAAGGGATAATTGGCGAAAGTGTTTGGTTTGGCTAAAAGGGAAAGTCTAGATTTAGCAATGGTTTCAAGGCAAGCTAGACCTTGAGAAGTCCAAAAAAGCACAGAAAAAACCACCATAGCATAATTCGAAATTATACCAAAATCGCTGGAAGTATTGTCACCTCGTAAATAAATAGAAATTATTCTCAATAAATTCTTAAGTAAAAATAAATATTACTAATTGTAAATTTAAATATTTTTAAGTATTGAAGGTATTTGCATATAAAATACTTATCATTTTGCCCCGATTGCCTCTAACTTTTCCCTCCCCACAGCAATCACCGGGTAAGTAGAAAATTTCTCATTCTTTCTCCTAGAGATGAAGTACAGAGTAATCCTTACTCATCAAGTATTTTAGCAACAATAACTAACCTCATCTTTCTGAGAAAGGCTGTAGCGAAAGAAAATCTGATCAGTGGGAGCGTTACTTTTGTTGTTGGGTTTCCTCGATCGAACTGTTCTAGGTTTGGGAAATGGAGTCAAGATAGAGAGTATCCGGACAGATATCTTGTTCGTTCGGCCAAGTTACCGTACCATCTAAAATTTTTACTTGATTAAAATACTGTTTGTTTTTAAGTTCTTGAAAGATGGCAAAATCGAGCAGTGGTGAACAATCATAAATTTTCTTTTCTTCATTAGTAAAGATGAGTTGTAATTGATAGTTTGGCAAAGGGATAACTTCTTTAACTCTAGGATTCATGATTTATCTCAGTGGTTCAATTTTATACAGTTGTTGTCTTGAAATCGAAGGACTATTGCTCGGAAATAACCTCGATCGAATAAAATTCTTTCATCGACAATCGTGAAAGAGTTCACAATCGAACTCTCAGATAATTTCCGTTTAACCTTGCGAATATAATCGGCTATCTCCATCTAATTTGATCATAAACTTAACTCTTTTCTAGCTGCCAATAGCATTTCATAATAAACATTCCACTCGAAATAATCCATATCGTCCCCTAGCTTACCAGAACGAAATCTAGGATAGAATTCTTTCGAACTCATGGGATATTGATTTTCCTATTGCTTGACCAGGTTTTCTAAATCCAAAATTTGAGCGTTAATCTGCAAATTTTCGCGTTGTTTGCTCTCAATTTTTCGATCCAGTAACTCTCTTTCTTCCTCGGAGAGAGAGAGAATAATTCGCGCGAGAGAATAAATCAGTTGGGTGTTCATTTAAGAACTGTAGCGGATTCGATCGAGAACCGCTGCCATGACTGCTCGGAAATAATAGGTGGATGAGGCTGCACCTATCCACCCTAGAGATCTAAATCTTCGGCGCTAAATTTCTTGTGAATCTGAGGAAAACCTAACTGTTTAATCACTTGATGTTTGCGTTCTTCCTCAAGGGATGACAACTGATTATAATTAACCCAGTGAATACAGTTGACTGGACAAGTCTCGATCGCTTCTTGAATAATTTCTTCTTCGTCACCGTCCTGATTATAGACGCGAGAGCGACCGTATTCACCTTCAATAAAAAAGGTGTTGGGGGCAACGTGGGCGCAGTGTTTACAACCGATACAAGTGACCTCATCGACGTAAACCGCTTTCTGGCGCAGTAAACCACCCAATTCAGGCTCAAAACCAGTGCGATCGGGGGAATCTCTTAGGAATCCCCCTAACTCTGGTTCAAAACCAGAGCGTTCGGGAGAAAAATCAGCCATTAGGCACTCCAACGTTGTACCACTAGACGAATAGAACCATCAGTATTTTTTTCCTGTGCTGCCACCTGAAAACCCTGTTTAGCAGTTTCTGCCAGAATGGTGTGGTAGGCATAACCTTGATTTACTTTTCTTAAAAATCCTTCTACGGTTAGGGGTTGTTGCCAGTATTGCAAATCGGCAACTAACTCGTACTCGTTACCATTCCAGCGAAAACCGATATCGTAATTGTTATCTTGCTCGATTACCACCTCTGCGGTTAAAGTTTGACCTTGATAACCTTTGACGGGGTGGGAACCCTCTTTCCATTCCATACCCATATCGCTCAGGGCGGCTTTTAGGTAGGATAGATCGCGGATTTTGGTTTTGATATTGCTAAAGTGTGACATGGTTTTTCAGTGGCTTAAATAAAGGGATCGGGAAAGATGAAAAATTACCAGTCGCTAAAAGTGGCTGCGTTGCTGACTTTCTCTGACTGGCTGACGGTTTGATGGTAATAATCCGAGGTTTTCTCTTGAGACATCAGCTGCCCGAGTTGTGCCTCGATCGCCGCCGTCACCTCTTGACAAGATGAACCGACTATGCCTGTCACCTTTTCCATGACGCGACCATCGGGATAGATGATAAACTCTAGGCTTTCCATGCTCATAGGTCTTCTCGGCGTAATCTGGGGTTTGCAAAGCTCCCTATCGTTTTAATTTACGATAGTTTGCTAATCGTAGCAATCTGGTTAAAATTTTAGCAAAACTTTATATTATCTCGGCCAACCACTTTCATTTTTTGTAAGTTTCCCGTAACTTTTCTTCATCGTCAAGGGCGAACTTTAACCTAGTGGGCATAATTTAACAAAACTACACAAAAAAGACGACCTGAAGCGATAAATTGAAAATAAAGGAGATGCAACGGCGAACCACGACCGCCGAGATCATAGAATTTTGTCTATAGGAATCAGAACAAATATGAATAAACAAATAGCCAGCGATCGCCTTCGGATCGGTGTTTTAGGTTTTGGTGGTTTGGGACAGGCTGCCGCTAGAATTCTCGCCCCCAAACAGGAAATGCTCTGGACTGCCGCCGCCGATAAAGCCGGTTTTGCATACCACAAAGACGGTCTAGATGTCAATACCTGTAACAAAATTTATCATGACCGGGGTTCGATCGGTTATCTGGAAAATTACGGCAGTCTCAGCGAGAACAGTATCGAGGAATTAATCAAAACTGCCGACGTAGAGGGCTATTTTCTCGCCTTACCGAATTTACCTAACAATTTCATGGCCGATATCGCTAAAACTTTCATTCGCTTAGGTTGGCGCGGGGTTTTAGTCGATGCCCTCAAACGTACCAGCGCCATGGAACAAATCCTAGCACTACAAGCAGACCTAGAAGCCGCCGGCATCACCTATATGACCGGCTGCGGTGCTACCCCCGGACTGTTAACTGCGGCCGCTGCCCTAGCTGCCCAGAGTTATGCAGAGATTCATAGCGTTAAAATTACCTTTGGCGTGGGAATTGCCAACTGGGAGGCTTATCGTGCCACTATTCGCGAAGATATCGCCCATTTACCCGGTTACAACCCAGAAACAGCCCACCAGATGAGTGATGCGGAAGTGGAAATGCTGTTAAATAAAACCAATGGCATTCTTAGCCTCGAAAATATGGAACACGCAGACGATATTATGCTGGAATTGGCTGGAATTTGTGGACGCGATCGGGTTTCCGTCGGGGGTGTGGTGGATACGCGCAACCCGAAAAAGCCTTTAAGTACCAATGTTAAAGTCACGGGGCGGACTTTTGAAGGCAAAATTTCCACCCATACCTTCACTTTAGGTGATGAAACCAGTATGGCGGCTAATGTCTGCGGGCCGGCTTTCGGTTATCTGAAAGCGGGGGTTTCCCTGCATCGTCGCGGTATCTACGGATTATGGACAGCAGCGGAGATTATGCCGCAATTTGTGCGCTAGGGGTTTCTCTGCCGTAAAATAGCTAAAACTTTCGGGAAAATAGCGGGTAAGGGAGCGATCGCTTCTAGGCTCTCTCCCGTGACCGGATGTACTAAAATTAAACGATGGGCATGGAGTAATTGCCCGGGTAGATTAATCCCGATAGAACGACCTGAACTATAGAGGGGATCCCCAAGAATCGGATGACCGATTTGGCTGCTATGAACGCGAATTTGATGAGTTCTGCCAGTTTCTAGACGAAATTCCATTAAGGTGTAGTTGCCCAGTCTTTCCTTGACTTGCCAGTGAGTGACGGCATTTCTACCTCCTTTTTCCACGGCAATAATAGCCATCTTTTGGCGATCGCTGCGGTGACGACCGATCGGCAGATCAATTGTACCTGTCTCCGTTTTGGGGACACCGTGGACGAGGGCGATGTATTCCCGGCGGGCAGTTTTGGTTTTTAATTGTGTCTGTAGGTGTTGATGGGCCTGGTCGGTTTTGGCAATAACGATCGCGCCCGTGGTATCCTTATCTAAGCGGTGGACTATACCGGGGCGTTGAATTCCACCAATTCCGGCTAAATTTGGGCAGTGATGCAGTAAAGCGTTGACCAAGGTTCCCGATTCGTGACCGGGGGCCGGATGAACCACTAAATCGGCAGGTTTATTGATAATAATCAGATAGTCGTCTTCGTAAAGAATATCAAGCTCGATCGCCTCGGCGGTTAATTCGAGGGGTTGACTGTCGGGAATGGTAATCTTTAAGTGATCACCTTGACCAACTTTAGTATTTTTATTGGTGCAAATTTGACCATTTAACTGTATATATCCCTGTTCTATCAGTTTTTGCAGTCTCGATCTCGATAAATCGGGCAATTGTGACCCCATCCAAGCATCTAAACGTTCTTTTTTTCCCGCAACTTCTAAGTTTAATTGGTTCATCGATTTTTAGTGATCAGGGTGTAGGGTGTAGGGTGTAGGGGAATCAAGAAAAACTGACTGGAGATTAGTTAATCTCTTTAGCTCAACAATTCCCGTTGGCTCTCCTGTGGTTATTTTGTCTAGAAAGATGCTTGAGAAAGCTTATTATTAATCTAATTAATATCATTATATTTGTTTTTTCCGATCAGATCATCCCGGACAGTAATTGAACTTGCTCTGGCTGCAAAAGCCACAGCAAATTAGTCGAGATTTTCTCATCCCCAAAAAATTAGAGAGACGTTGTTATACTAAATCCTGTTTAGCAGATATAGGGGAGTGCTGGAGCGGGTAGAAGGGAGAAACAATCCATAACTTGGGAGTTAATCGTACTATTAAAAACAGATTTAGTATTATAATCAACGTCTCCACATCAGAAATTAATCAATCACAGTAAGCCAAGCTGTTTTAAACAACCGAATTATTGCCCACTTTAGTCAACGAAAATGCCATTTAAAACTCCTGAAATGATCGAAACCACGATCGAACCGAATAAAGCGGCAAAAAATGATTTTACCTCAAAACCACTGATAAAATAGGAGGCTAAAGAAAAGGAAATGGCATTGACCACAAAAATAAACAACCCTAGGGTCAAAATAGTTAAAGGCAGGGTAAAAAGAATCAACAGGGGTCTAATAATAGCATTAATTAAACCCAAAGCGACAGCAGCTATCAAAGCCACGGTAAAATTTTTAATTTCTATACCGGGTACTATTTGCGCTGTAATCAATAAAGAGACGGCGGTAATCAACCAACGGAGGAAAAAAGATAACATAAGCCCATCCATCTAAGATAGTTCATCCTCATCTATTTTAATCGCCATCGCCACTTAAAGAGGCGGAAGTCTTCAGGAGATGACAACGAAAACTGAGAGTGACTGCTGCTTCTGCTTGAAAACCAGAGCGGGAACATAGTATCGGTTACACTGATAATAAACAGGAAGATTCCCTCGGACTATCACCCCCCAGAAAGAGGCAAGACTAAAGATGATATCTAGAAAAAATTTTAGCCGAAGCCAGCAAGTACCAATCGGTAAAACGAGAATTATTCAGGGAGCAACTGGCTTTTTAATGCTAATGAGTCTGCTTTCTCTCCTCTTAGCACCACCTAGTTTAGCATCTCCTGAGCCACCTAATTCGGTTATCGCCGCCACCCGTCAAGATTTGAGTCGGAAAACCAAGATATCGGTTAATCGCTTGCAAATTCAAGCAGCACAACCACAAACCTGGCCCGATGGTTGTTTAGGATTAGCTAAACCGGGAGAATTCTGTACTCAAGCACTGGTGCAAGGATGGCGAATTATTCTGACTGATAACCAAAAAACCTGGGTTTATCGCACCGATAGCAGCGGTGCTAATCTTCGCTTAGAAAAGTAAATTTCTTTGGCTCTTTTCCGGCTGCTTTTTCGGCATCGCCAAGGCAGCGTTTTCCTGATTTGATTATCGTCCCCCCAGGGAAGGTGAATTGTCTCAAGCACCCTGTTGGGTGACGAAAATCGGCTGAGAATGGCTCTATGGTTTGTTTCAAGAACCTAGTCGTCTCTGGCAACCCTATTTAATTAATAATCCCAGTTTTTTGCTTCTTTTTGCCCTATAACTTCTGCGAGACTGGGAAAAGTAAGAAGTAATCCAGTCATCAGCCCTCAACTATCGTTAAGATGGATAGGAGAAGGTAAAGTTTTATATGTCCCCTTCAACTGCGTTTAGGAGTTCCTGCTAAAGATGACACAAGCTACTCAGATTCAAGGAAAAGGAATTTTACTCAGTGAGGCTGCCCTCAAACACCTTACCATGCTCAAAGAGCAACAGGGCAAGGATTTATGTCTGCGCGTGGGTGTGCGTCAAGGTGGTTGTTCGGGAATGTCCTATATGATGGATTTTGAGCATCCTAGCAATATTGGCCCCCAAGATGAGGTTTTCGATTACGATGGCTTTAAAATTGTCTCTGATAAAAAAAGTCTGCTCTATCTCTACGGTCTCATGTTAGATTACAGCAACGCGATGATCGGCGGTGGTTTCCAATTCACTAATCCCAACGCCAGTCAAACCTGTGGCTGTGGTAAGTCTTTTGGCGTTTAATATTTCTCTGGGGTGATACCTTTCACCCCCACCTCCCAGAGGCGATTTTTTTTGCCAAAACCCTTGACAAAATCGGAGACTTGACATATACTTTTTGTATAATGGGAATCCGTGCCTGCCTGCGAACCCTTCATTTTTAGGCTAGATACCCTCAATGCTAGGATAATCGGCCATGTCAGGACAAACAGGGAATAAACCGCTTTTTTCTCAACACTATCTTGAGCATCGGCCGCTGGATTCTCCGGAATGGCAAGAGGATGTATCGGTGGCATTTTCCCGCTTAGAGAGTCTTTATCAACAAAAAAAGGCAATTTTGCCGACTCTTAACGAAGCGCAAACGGAAGCAGAATTAATACAACCGATTCTAGAAATTCTCGGTTTTAGTTATATACCGCAATTGACACTCCCCGCGCTAAAGCTCGGAATTCTGCGCCTGGATGTGAACCAGGCACTCGAAGAACCTTTGCTTCAACCCATCATTCAAAACGACAGCAGTTTGGCGATATTTGAATAGGCGTACTGACTCCGCACCGGATAGTGAACATTTACCGTAGCCGTGATGTTGACGTTGGACTGACGCTCGAATACCATCACGATGTCGGAGCCGCCGAAGAGGAAAGTCGAGATCATCTCGCCCTTCGACACCGTTTTTCCCACCACCTCCTGGCGCACCTTCTCGTTGATCAGTGCCACCTGCTCATCATAAGATCGCCCCTTCTTTTCCTGTTGGGTAAGACGGATGAGTTCCTGCGTCCCTGGTTTGACGAACACAACGGAGGATACTTGTGCCATTCCAATGGGCAGTACGGCGATCTTGCCGATAGCGGTTTCCAGGACAAAAAGCCCACGGCACTGCACAAACTGATAGTCGGTGGCATCCTGTGCATCCAGATAACGGTGCGGCATGGCCACGTTGGCCAAGGATGAGTTTTCATCGGCACGTCCCTCAGCATCGAGTAGGTCAAGTTGGACATCCAGGTAAACCTGTCCTGGGATAAATTTAGCCTCAATTATCCTGCCCGCTGCCGGGGCGTGCTGCCGGTGATAGTCAAAGACATTGAGAAAGCTGTGGACGAGAATGCCGCCCTCGAAATCCTGGGCATACTCGGAACCCTTTAACAGTTCTGGGATAGGCCATTCGACGTGCTTGACCACGATTGAGGACTCTGCGGGCATCGGCTCGCCCGCTGGAGTGGTGATAGTCCATTGGCCGACAAAAGTGGACTCGGCTGGGAAGACGATAATCCGAGGATCGTCTGGCTGGGCGACTGGGCGCTGTCGATCGATATCCTTGAAAGTTCTGGAAAACCACTCGTTGAATGTCTTGTAGTTCTCGATCCCGTTTTCGCCCCCATTGTAGTCCTGGTAGGTATATTCCGGCCCGAACTTATAGGTTACGAGATGGTTGGCCGATTCGGGTGTGTCGAGAAATTCGCCCCATTCGACCGCAAATTCCCGAAGCCAGAGGGATAGCGGTGTGAGAGCCTCGCCGGTAAAGGGAGCGATGGGGCTTTGCAGGGAGACGAGTTCGGGTTGGTTGAAGTAGTAATAGAACTGCGTCAGGTGCAGATAATCTGTGCGTTCGTGGTAAATGTCGCCCTGCCATTCCCAGACCCGCAACCCGGGGATCCACGTTACCAGGGCATCGATGTAATAGTAAAATTGGTAGAGGTTGTGTATCCGATCGAGTTCGGGGATGCGCTGTTGTCTTATCTTCAAGATCGCGCTCTGGAAGGCTCCCCCATAGGCGTAATCGTCGATGAGCTTTTTAAGTTTCTTTGTGATCGGCTGCTTCGGCTCGTACACTGCGCTATCGGGGGGTAGCTCTTTAAGGAATTTCGGCCCCTGGGGGATTGACGATGAAACTCCCTGCTCGTTCAGGTGCTGGGCCTCCCGCGCCGACACCGCTTTCCATTTCAACCGGCCATAACTCTGGTTGTGATTTGTGTTCATGCCATTTTCCTCTTGTTGAATATCAAACTATCTATCTAAAATCTCCACAGACAGGGCCGACATTCCGCACATCTTCATATACTTTTATATATTTTTACATTCCCCAAGATGTTTTGACAAAAAACCTTCATTGTATAAACTACTATTAAGAACATTTTCAATAATTGATTTTTTCTGAGAAAAAAATTTACAATTCTTCACCTTAATAAAAAATCCATCATTGTAGCTATAATTTTTACTGGCAAAGGTTTGTCAGCAATAGATTAGTAAAAATTATCAATTGAATGTTAAGAAGTGCAGAAAGTGGGTCTAGTTGCCTGAGATAATATTAGGTCGAGGTCTATACCTAATACTAAATCCGTTGAGTATAGGCTACATATCAGGATAGGCACTCATGCAAAAGGGAGAATAAATAATCAGTTTTTAATAACCAGATTTAGTAAGTAGGGAGGCGTTAAAAGTTGTCAGACACCCCCCTTATCAAGCTATCCATTAGTCGGATCTTTCTTAACAAAAAGAGAAGAAACTTAAAAAAAGGGGAAACGATTGATAGGTATAGTTTTGAAAGAAGGAATTAAGG
>NZ_JADBTR010000177.1:0-10192 GCF_020246065.1 Microcystis sp. M144S2 | reverse complement strand
CAGTGGAAGGAATTAATAATAAACTGAAGGTGATTAAAAGGAGAGGCTATGGATTTAGAAACTTTAAAAACTTTAGTCTTAGATGTTTATTAAATTGGCATTTTGCTAGTTGATTTTACATGGTAAGTTCGGAAGAACCAGAAATTCTGGCAGATTTAAAAACAGCCGAGATTATTTATCTGGGAGAAAGACACGATAGTCAAGCCGATCATCAGGCCCAATTAGCTATTATCAAGTATTTACAGGCTAATAATCCCCAAATAGCGATCGCTTTTGAGATGTTTCAACGTCCTTACCAAATCTATTTGGATCAGTATTTAGCCGGCAAAATTAGCGAAAATCAGTTAAGAGAAAAAAGTGAATACGACCAACGTTGGGGATTTGATTGGGAATTTTACGCCCCGATCCTGCGCTTGGCCAAGGCGAAAAAACTACCATTGATCGCCCTAAATACACCCACGGAAATCACTAGAAAAGTGGCACAGGAGGGCTTAGAAAGCCTCTCCACCTCAGAAATGACCTACATTCCCCCTAAAAGCGAAATAAACCAGGATAACGAGGAGTACCGTCAACAGATCTTAGCCGTTTATCAGCAACACACGGGGGGCAAAAGTCAGGGATTCGATCGCTTTTTTTTGGCACAGGTTCTCTGGGATGAAACCATGGCCGATGCGATCGCTAAATTCTGGCAAGCTCATCCCGAATATCAGATCATCGTCCTAGCAGGAAAAGGTCATATTGCCTACGGTTACGGCATTCCCAGTCGAGTCCAAAGAAGATTAGGCGATCGCGTCATGCAGCGTTCGGTTTTCTTGGGAGACGCGCCTCAATCATCACCAGCAGAAACCAAAAAACCCGCCGATTATTTTTGGCAAGGGCAAAATTAAGCCAGTCAGGAGTTAGGAAGCAAGGGATGGTAAGCTAAGATGCCAGTCTTTCAATTTAGTAGATAATAGGTCTGAAAAACTGAGGCTATTTTATGATTAATTTAACCTGTCAAGATACCGAAACACTCGATCGCATTTTAGCTGTGACTCGTGCCGTCGGTTGGGGTGGTGCTAAAATTCTCCAATCCTACCACCGGGGTGAACAGGATTTAGCCGTCAACGAGGAAAAAAAAGGCGGGCCAGTAACGGCGGCGGATTTAGCGGCAAATCACTATATTTTAGGGGAATTACAAACAAATTTCTCGGATATCGACTTTGGTTATCTAAGCGAGGAAACCCATCAGGGTAATGAAGCTATCCCGAAAGATTGGGTATGGATTATCGATCCTTTGGACGGAACCCGCGATTTTATCGACAAAACGGGAGAATATGCCCTACATATCGCCTTATGTTATCAAGGAAGACCGATCATCGCCGTGGTTGCCCTGCCGGATCAAGAAAAACTCTATTTTGCCCAAAAAGGAAAAGGTACTTTTCTAGAAACTAGCGACGGAAATATTACACCGGTAAAAGTTGCCAATAAAGATAAAATTACCGACCTCTATCTGGTGGTTAGTCGTACCCATCGCGACCAACGTTTTGATAATCTATTAAGTCAAATACCCTTCTTAGGTAAAAATTATGTGGGTAGTGTGGGCTGTAAAATTGCCACGATCCTCGAACAAAAATCCGATGTTTATATCTCCCTATCGGGGAAATCGGCCGCTAAAGACTGGGATTTTGCCGCCCCGGAGTTGATTTTAACGGAAGCAGGCGGCAAATTCTCCTATTTTGACGGTCAACCGGTGCGCTATAATCGCGGCGATGTGCGGCAATGGGGGGGGATCATGGCCAGTAATGGTCCTTGTCATCAACAACTTTGTCAGTTGTCCACAGCAATCCTCGCCCAAATTGATGCCACTGTCTAATTTCTGACTGGAAAATAGAAGCTGAAATAACGCAAATTCGTCAATCATACTAAATCCGTTGAGTATAAGCTACATATCAGGAGAGGCACTCCTGCAAGTGGAGTGACTCTTAAATGATTACCAATGTATTAGCAGCTGCGTGTAAGCATCCCACCGAAAAACTAATGCGCGGGGGGTTTGGGGGCGGCACTTCGACACGCTCAGTGACCGCGCCACGCCCCCAACGGGGGGTTTGGGGGGTAGAACCCCCCAAAAGCTTGGATTGAGTGAATCAAGTGGGAAGTAACGCTAAATCCATTCAGTATAGGCTACATATCAGGAGAGGCACTGACTGGAAAATAGAAGCTGAAATAACGCCAATTCGTCAATCAGAATATTTTCAGGCTTGGCGGTGCCGACTTTGGCATCAGGACTGCCCTCTAACCCAGAATCAGAGATCGGTAGAATGGAAAAAAACCAGATCGAGCAATGTTACGGTTAAAAACTTGGCAAGGGTTGATTTTAGCAGTTCCGATCGCCGCCGTGGTCATCTTTCTGATCGTGGCCGCCAGTGTCCAGATCAATCAATGGGGTTTGAATTGGATTTGGGCAGTTTTTACCCTGATTTTTGTCGCTTGGCGCTTCCTGTTGGTCAAATGGACGCGCCCAGCAGTCGGGGAAATTGAAGCCGCCATCGGGGAAATTAAGGCAGAATTAACCCCTCCTGACGGTGATTCCGGGGGCAATGTCGAGGAAATTATCGAGAGGATTATCGTCGCGGCCCGCAATGATCGCCCGGTTTGGGAAGATTGGGCGACTTTTTGGCAACGCTGTCAGGATTTGGTCAGTGCCATCGCTCATATATATTACCCCGATGTCAAGTACCCCTTATTAAATATTTACATTCCCCAGGCCTACGGTTTAATTCGGGGAACCGTCGATGATAGCGATCGCTGGATGCGGAATCTCTCCCCGGCCCTGAATCAAATCACCATCGGCCAAGCCTATCAGGCCTACGAAGTTTATCAAAAATTGCAACCCTCGGCCCAGAAACTTTGGCAGGTCTGGAATTGGGCGCAATGGGTGATCAATCCCGCCGCGGCTGTGGCTAAAGTGGCCAGTCAAAAGTACAGCGATCGAGCGGATCAGCAATTATTAGTCAATTTAGGGCAAGTTTTGCGGGAAAATGCCCTAAGAAATCTCTCTCGTCAAGCGGTGTTACTCTACAGTGGCGGCAATCTCGCCCCCACTCTCCCCACCAAGACCAAAATCGCCACCACTACTCTCAAGGAAATTCTCGCCCAAGCTGAACCGATCACGGAAATCGATCGCCAACCGGTTAATATTCTGCTGGTTGGACGCACCGGGGCCGGCAAAAGCAGTTTAATCAATACTCTCTTTCGGGCCGATTTAGCCCAAGTGGATCTATTGCCTAGTACCGACGCGATCCAATCCTACCATTGGCAAACCCCAGAAGGAGACGAGTTAATCCTCTGGGATACTCCGGGCTATGAACAGGCAAATCGGGCCGATGATCGGCAAAAGGTTCTAAATTATGCCAAAAACGCCGATTTATTAATTCTTGTCACTCCCGCCCTCGATCCCGCCCTAGCCATGGATGAGGCTTTTCTTAAAGATTTGCAACAAACTATTGACAATTTACCAGTTATAGTCTGTGTTTCTCAAGTCGATCGTCTGCGTCCGGTGCGAGAGTGGCAACCTCCCTATAATTGGCTGACGGGAGAAAGTCCCAAAGAAGTCAATATCCGCGAATGCTTGCAGTATCGGGCGGAATTATTCGAGGATCTCTGCGATCGCATTTTGCCGATGGTCAGTCAACAGCCGGATAGAGAAGCTTGGGGGGATGAGGAGTTATCAATCGCTTTACTGGGGGCAATTTCGCCCGCAAAACAGTTGCGTTTAGCCCGTTTTTTAGCGGATTTGGAAACTCGAACCCTGGCAGCGGCGAAAATAATCGATCGCTATACTTTACAGATGGCCACGGGGCAAGGTTTAACGGCCCTATTAAAAAGTCCTATTCTAGGTTTTATCTCCACTTTAGCCACGGGAAGACCGACTTTAGCCTATCTTTTAGCTGAACAAATTCCTGTGGAACAGTTACCAGTAGCGATCGGTAAATTACAGATGGCCTACGAGCTTTCTTCTCTCTTAAATACGGAGAATAAAAGTTTTGATTTATTGGCACTTTGGCCAATACTATTAGAAAATTCTAGCACTGCTGACAAGGAAGCTTGGTCCTGGGGTCATGCTCTGGTAGAATATTGGACAAAGAACCTATCGATCGAACAGTTCCGGTCAAGTTATCAGGGGTATTTAGAAACGACAAAAACAGGCCTTTAACCAGATTAATTAAGCTAAAACTTTCTTCCACTTCAAAAGTATAGGGGAGTGGGGAGGAGAGGTTTCTGGGGTTGAGATTTCTAGCCTTTGTACTAAAATTCCTCAGTGGGCAGTTTAAATGCAGTGCAGCTTAGATAGGTACGGGAATAAAATAATTACTCAAATCTTTGTTTTTAGGTGTGTTATTGCAGAATAATATACCTTGTTTGATCAATATTTTTTTGGGTTTCTATGTCGCTATAACAATGCTAGATATCATCTAAAAGATGGTTTAATTGACCTTTCAACAAATCTAGGTTCTGATTAGCCTTTTCAAGTTGAAGACTCAGTTTTTTTATTTCCGACTCTTGAAGCTTTATCTTTTCAGAAAGATCGTCTATCTGTTGTTTGCAAGAGTCTAGATATCCACTTTTTATGATATCAATAACATCAAAGTAAGAAATTTTTTGATCATTCATAAAGCAATATATTTGACATATTTGCTCTAAATTCGACAATAAAAAATCATTTTTAAATATATCTGAAAATGACATTATACTAGACGCATCAAAACTTTTGTGTCTCAGGGAAAGGATAAGTTTTTCGATATTTTGATGATTATTGGAAAAAGTGTCACTTGAAAATATTTCTATAAATTTACTGATTTCTATTTTCTTGCTTTCTAAGAACAATAACAATTTTAGAGTTTTTGTCTTTATTCGTATTTTTAGATATTCTGCAATCTCAAGGTTATATTTTTGTTCAAAAACAAATTCCAATAGATCTCTAAATGTAACTATTTTTTTAGATCCTTCATCGTATGGAATTTCTATGTCAAATTCCTGCTCTATTTGATACAAGAAATTTAGAGCATCATCTTCATCTCCACCATTTGATAATTCAAGAATATAATTATACTCAGTTTTAAAGATGACAAAATCTAAAACTGGCTGAGGTATTTCAGAAACTTCAAATACTTCTATCACAATATTATAAATTCTTGAATAAGTTCTTGAATAAATATCTTCATAAGTTTTATTGTTCATATCCATAATTATAACTATTTTGTTTGTGTTAAAGGTCATCCAATGACAGACTGCCTTGAATGTAGCATTTTTATTAAACTAATGCAAGCACAAGTAATACTCAACCCTGTTTAAAAAGTATAGAAAAGTAGGCAGGGTGGAACGGTAGGCGAGTGGACAGATTTGCTATAATGCTTCAGCAATTATTGAGATGTTAATTTATTGTAAGCGGAAATGATCGCCGCGTTTTCCCAATCATCATCAAAAGGGAGCGCATCGGAATCTGACAAAGCATTAGCCTCGATTTCTGCATCGCTCATCGATTTAACTCGCTCCCAATCGGTTAAATTATTAATATCTGGGGGATTCTTTGTTATATTTATCCTTCCTAAAGCTGGTATTTCCATAGGCGGTGGCCATTGCAGAACTACAGTGATATACTAAGGATAACTTGATCAATACTTTCTAGGGAGATTTTGCTATCAATTCCCAGAAAGTATCGGGGTTTAGGTTTTGCGTCCGAGAAAATTAATAATCCGGGGACTAATTTCTTTTGACCAATGTTCTTGGGGATAGTGTTTTGCTTCCGCGAGGGGGATTAATTCCACTCCTGATTTAGTGGCTAATTTTTCGACAGTGACAGAAGATAACCAAGGATCGGCCATTCCCCAGACAAAAAGGATAGGTTTTTCAAAGTTCTCTAAACCTGTCTCAATTTCTGCCATAGTTTTCGATAGGTTTAAATTGCGAATCGTGGCCAGTAAAGCGCGACCCACTGCCGAAGTTTTTAGATAAGGTTGACGGAAAATAGCCAGATCTGCATCACTAATCACAAAACCGCTACCAGTTTCTAAAGTACGATCGACTAATAAGGGGTCTTGAGTTGCCATATCTCCGAGGAAAGGTATCCCCCATTGTTTCATTATCCAGGGTAATTTAACATCACTGGAGAGGGGAGTATTTAAGATGATCAAACGCTCAATTTTATCAGGATTTTCTAGGGCGTATTGTAAACCGACGGAGGCTAAAAAACCCTGGACAATGAGGGAGATTTTCGGCAATTGGAGAGCTTGAATAAAATCGGCCAAGGCTTGACAAAAAGCGCTAGGTGTGTAGGCGAAATCTCTGGCATCGGGTTTAGCGGATAAACCGGAGCCGATCCAATCGGGGGCAATAGCATTAATGTTATATTCTTCTAAACTGGTCAATAATTCCCGCCAAATATAGCCATGGGCGGGTAAACCATGGAGTAGGATCACGGGGGTTGTGTCCGGTTGTTGAGCGGGGTTAACCTGTCGATAAAACCACTTGAGAGGGCCGACTTCGAGAAAATTTTCTAAAATAGCCATGGTTAATGGGGGATTAATAATCATTAACCATTGTCTAACGTCTAGGAACCGATCGCACCGGCAATTTTCCCACCCCCGCAGTTATAGGGAGCTTGCGTCGAGACTTTGTGCTTCTCCGGGGGTTAAGGGTAAATGAAGACCGCATTCTTGTTTTAAACCCTTGAAACGGGTGTCTCGTTCGTTGCTATCATCGGCGGTTAAAGGCCGACTGGAGTGCCAATCGCCGACGGAGACATAACCTAGATCAAAATAGGGATGGTAGGGAAGATCGTATTTAGTCAGATAGTCATAGATGGTTTTGGCATTCCAGTCAAGGATCGGTAATATTTTGTAACGTTCGCCCTGTTGATTGACCCATTGGAGAGTTTTGCGGTGGTCGGTTTGGTCGCGACGTAAACCTGCTAACCAAGCGGTGGCCTTTAATTCCTTCAGGGCCCGTTGCATCGGCTCCACCTTGCGGATTTTGTCGTAGAGATTAAGGGAGTCGAGATCGTTATTTGACCACAATTTACCGTGGATTGCTTCCATGCGGGCGGGACTGAGGGGAGATTGATAAACTTTCAGGTTTAAATGGAGGCGTTGGCTTAATTCTTCGGCAAATTGATAGGTTTCCGGAGGAAGATAGCCGGTATCGATCCAAATGATGGGAATATCGGGGATAATTGCGGTGACGAGGTGCAACATCACCGCCGCTTGAATGCCGAAACTGGTACTCATCACCAAACCTTCCCCAAAGGTGGCCGCGGCCCAAGCGACGATTTCTGCGGCGTTAGCGGAGTCAAAACGTTGATTAATTCTGGCGAGGTCGAGGGATAGAGGGGAGGAAAAAGACCGGTCGGCAGTGGCGATGAAGGCGGTTTCTAGGGCCTGTGGATGAGAATTAAGCAAGTGTAAATCTGGCATTCTGGCTAAGATTTAAGGTGTACAGTAGCGGCGGATACTGATAGAGTCCAATCTATCCCTGTGATTGGATTATAGCATTGGGCCATCGGCCCGCTCTAGCTATTCCTTTTCCTTTCCAGAGCCTGGTTATTCGATCGAGGATAATGGAACTATCAGGCCTCAATTGTATCTTAATGGCTGATTTCAGGATAATTGGACTCTCAGCCCCGCTACTGCTAGAAAAGTTACTATTTAGGGTCTGCTGAAAAAGTTTTTCGTGGGGACAGGGTGTGGGGTGTGGGGTGTGGGGTGTGGGCTTCGGCCGTGAGCTCAGCGTTCGACTGAGCTCACGCCGAAGTCCGAACGGGTGTAGGGTGTAGGGTTTTACCGATTTTGAGGACGTTCGGCGAGCTCAGTCGAGTGGACGGTGAGCCTGTCGAACCGCCGGGGTCAATTACCTAATTTTCAGGGAAAAAGTCCCTGAATTTTCCCCCCGATCACTCCCATATTTGCTACTTTTTGATTGACAAAAAGTCTAAAAGTCTTAGCCAACAAGGTTTTTAGATTTATTCAGCCAACCATATTTAGTAATTCTTTACTTTAAGTTAAGAAACTTATCTAAGGCTAGAACCATATTCGGCGGCCAACGTCGCACGCTTTTTACCCAATCGAGGTCTTGATAACGGGTATCCATGCCGACGGCGGCTACCCAATTGCTTTCCGCCTCTCCCTGTTGTCCTTGGCTCCATAAAACGGCGGTTAAGGCGGCTCTGACATCGGGAAACATGGGGTATTTGCGGGCAATATTCCGCATTTTTTGGACTGCTTCCGGATATCTGCCCAATTCGTACAGGGCCAGGGCCAGATTAGCTTGCGCCCAGGCAAAATTCGGGGCTAGTTGAGTGGCTTGGCGATAGTCTTTGACGGCGGCTTCCCAGTCCCCTAAACCGCCCTCAGCGTTGCCGCGATTGTTATAGGCAAAGGCATCATTGGGGGCCAGTTCTAAAACTTTATTATAATCGGCGATCGCTTCTTGATATTTGCCTTCTCCTTCTAAAGCGGTGCCACGATTGAGGTAGGGATCGGGGGCATCGGGGGTAATGGCGATTGCTTGGTTAAAGTCAGCGATCGCATCTTCTAATTTATTGAGGCTGACTCTGGCATTGCCGCGATTACTCCAGACGGCGGGATTAGTGGGGAATTTGGCGACTAATTCGGTCCAATAGTTTTCGGCCTGGGCGTAATCACCTTTTTCTGTAGCTTCTAGGGCTTTTTCAGCGATAACTTCCCCTTCTCTCATCTGTTCTTCGCTAATAGTCGGGCTATCGGCATAGGCCGCTATGGGTAGGGCAAAAAAGAGTAATAGACTCAATACACAAGCGGTGATCCAACGCATAATTACTTCATAATTTGTTACTTAATCTTTTCTCAATCTACCCTACTTAGGTGAACTCTGCCCTAGATAGTCTTGATAGCCTAGTCGTTGAAGATTGCTTTGTTTTTCGAGGACGGAATCGGTGAGGGATTGACGATAGGCGATAACTTGCTCTAAAAGATCAGTATTACCAGTGGCGAGAATTTGAACCGCTAAAAGTCCGGCATTTTTGGCATTACCGATCGCCACCGTGGCCACGGGAATGCCTGCGGGCATCTGTACAATTGAATAGAGAGAGTCTAACCCTTGTAAAGTGCGCGTGACTACGGGAACCCCAATCACGGGTAAGGGAGTTAAAGATGCCACCATCCCGGGTAAATGGGCAGCGCCGCCGGCTCCGGCGATAATCACTTTTATTCCCCTCTTATGAGCGTTTTTGCCGTATTCAAACATTTTTTCGGGGGTACGATGGGCCGAGACGATGGCGACTTCGTGGCTAATCTGAAAAACCTCTAAAACTGCGATCGCTTCTTTCATGGTGGGTAAGTCGGAATCACTGCCCATAATTACACCCACTAGGGGCGCTGCTGTCACCATAGTTACTAGAAAATAATATTTCCCCTAAATTGTATCGGGATCGATGCCTAATTCTCGCAATTTTTGGGCCAATTTTTCCTTAGCCTGACGTTCCCTTTCTTTCTCTAAAAGAGCCTGCTCTTTTTCTAAAAGAGCCTGTTCTTTTGCCTGTCGTTGCTGTAATTCCGCTTCTTGAGGAGTGGGGACTAATTGACCATCGGCGGTAAAATAACGCAGTTTACGGTCAAATATGCCTAAATATAATCCTAACTGTTCACTCCAGAGATAACCCAGTTCATTGGGAGAAATGGCTTGATATTGTCCCTCAATTAGTCTAAATCCCTGCAATTCTAAAGTATTGGGATCGAACCAAAAATAATTAGGAGTGCGAAAGGTATTTTGGTAGAGAATTTTCTTGTTATTGCGGTCAATATTGGCCGTAGAATCGGAGAGAATCTCGACAATTACATCCGGATATTTACCCTGTTCTCCCCAAACCACCCAACTTTTGCGGGGACGTTTTTCGGTATCTAAAACCACAAAAAAATCGGGACCACAGAAATCGCGTTTTTTCAGTTGTTCCTCGTTGTAGTAGATGGTTAGATTTCCCGAAGCGTAGTAATCACTCCTCTCGCGCCATAATAATTCTAGACAACTAAGGAGAATGATGATCTGTTGCAGGTGTAGATCACTTTCCAAGGGTGGTTCATCACTCCATAAATCTGTGGGGAGATAGGTGACATCTGGGATCATGTCTAGGGCTGTCATGACTTTTTCCCGGTATTTTAGGATTGATTAATTATAGCTTTTT
>NZ_JADBTR010000176.1:0-15055 GCF_020246065.1 Microcystis sp. M144S2 | reverse complement strand
GTAATATTCCTTGTTGACACCCTTACTGACAAAGAAAAAACTGAAATCAAGTCAGGATAAGGGTTGGAGTGCTTACTGCAAAAATTGTTAAGAAAGATCCCTATAAGGGATAGCTTATTAAGGGGGGATTAAGGGGGGATCAATTAATCAGAACCACTTACTTAGCTGACAGCTGACGGCCTACTACTAATTAACGCTGAATTTGGTCAAAAATCGCCCCATCAGCGAAGAATTTTTTCTGGATCGCATCCCAGCTACCGATCGCCGTATAGGGGAACAGATTCGACACTTTTGGGTATTGTTTACTAAACTCTTTAGCCACATTAGCATTAACGGGACGGAAACCCACCTTGGCGAATTCCCGCTGCGCTTCCGGAGTAAAGAGAAATTGGGCAAAAGCTGTCGCTACTTCCCGGGTTTTGCGTTTATCAACTATTTTATCCACTACGGCCACGGGCGGATCGATCGAAACATTGACCGGAGGAATAGTATAGGAAAAACCCGTTTCTCCTTTTTGACGGGCCAAAATTACCTCGTTTTCGTAGTTAAGCAGCACATCCCCCTGATCCTGTTTAAAGAAGACATCGCTGGCTTCCCGGGCATCTTTGGGTAGTACAGGCACGTTTTTATAGACATTGCGGACGAAATTGGTCGCTTGTGTTTCATTGCCGCCGTTCCGAGTTACCGATCCCCAGAGAGCCAGAAAATTCCACCGGGCCACCCCAGAGGTTTTCGGGTTGGCAGTGATGACTTTAATCCCCGATTTGGCTAGATCTGGCCAGTTGCGGATTCCTTTGGGATTGCCCTGACGAGTAACTAAAGCTACCACGGAACGAGTGGCGATGGCGTTATTGGGGAGTTCTTTCTGCCAACCGGGGTTAACTAAACCCGCTTTTTGCAAGCGTTCCACATCGGAACCGATAGCCAAATTTACCACATCTGCATCTAATCCGTCGATAACAGCGCGGGTTTGGGAACCAGAGCCGCCATAACTCTGTTTAATCACCACATCCTGTTTTTTCTCTCTTTTCCATTTGTTGACGAATAGAGGGATGATTTTCGAGTAGGCCGATTGAGTCACCGCGTAGGAAACCAGGGTGATTTCCACGGTTTGTTGTTTAGCTTGCTGTTTATCCGCAGCTGCCAGCAGATTACTCGATGCCGATAGGGGACTAAAAGTTAGTCCGATTCCCGTTGTGACGACGGCAGCCGTAGCTAGAGAAATAAAAGGTAAGAGGGTTTTCGGTTTTGGGGATCTAGGATCAGGGATCACGATGTCATCGGCTCCTTTGTTTATTTATGGGAGATTGCTAGGTATTTTTTCTAGAATTGTATTCTATACGAAATAAAAAACAATTTCAATACATTGGAGAAAAAATTATACTGTCTTAGTTCGGTTATATGCAAATAAATCAAGCTATTAATGGCTTGATTAGCTGAAAAAAGTGTAAATATTCGATTTATACGGCTTAAATGCGCCTTTAAATCTGCCTGAAGCCTCTTTATGCTTCCAGAATAGAGATTTTATCGTCTTTATGGAGAGGAAATAATTTTTTAGCACTCAAAAACCTCTCCCTAGGTGGGTTCACCGGTGAGGTTAGCGGACCTTAGCAACTATTACCCTAAAATTGAAGCGGTCTAACGACTTCCATCAATGTGCATGGTGCGTTCCCCAAAATCTATTGGTGGAGCAGTAGGACTTGCATTATCGCACTGAGACAGTCCAGTAGGGTGTGTTAGCGTCAGCGTAACGCACGAATTTTGAACATTAGATAAGGTGCGTTACATTTTATTAACGCACCCTACCAGATCGGCGTACTGCTATGCAGTGCCTTCGGCATCGCACTTAGACTGACAGCTTCAATCAATGTGCATGGTGCGTTCTCAAAAATCCTGCATTAGGGAACGCACCCTACAGCGATTGAGATCTATTCAGAAACTTGCCGCATAACGGCTAAGTTATGCCGTGCATCTCACCGATAAGACTGCGATCGCCCTAATTTTTAAGCGTAGCCGACAATATCATGAAATGAATAACCGACCAACCCCCTTGTAATTATCAATATCTACAGCAATTTCGATCAGTCGTTCAGCGCAGCGCTCTCTATACTCAGCTTCACTCAAACGATCGAGATTTCCAATCGTCAACACTGGAAACGATTTCTCTGTGTTCTCTTCTCGCATAACCTGCTCAAGGGAATCATCACCCTTCATATTTCGGTTAGCAGTAAGAATCATCATCTCCTGTTCTTGAGCATAGCGCCAGACTACGCGATCGCTACTTTCCATCGACAATCCAACCTCTCTAAAGGTGACAAATTGGACAGACTGAAACTCAAGCCAACCACGTTTTGCCAATATACCAAGAAAAATCAGCGCATAACCGTCGAGGTTGTAGTCAACTAAGAAAGTCATTGTTTTTGTGCGGCACGTCTGGCTCTCTGCTCCTCAAGCTTTGCCCAAAAAGCTTCTTGTCCTGGTTTATGTGGCATTGCTGCAATTCGAGCAAAGCGTTCACGGTTACGATCTTCCCAGTACTGGCGAATTTCTTCCCTATTCTGAAGAACCTCTTGATATTCAACCTCGACCTGAGCTTGGTTTGCCTCAATGTAGGACAAAGCTGCGTCAATTTGCGCGTTCGTGAGGTTAAATGTGTCACGAATCAGTTTAGGAGGATAATCAGCTTTTAGGAGATCGATCACATCATAGAGGGTGATGCGCGTGCCAGCGATCGTCAGTCCTCGCTCTGTACGGATAATTTTCGCTTGTTGGTTTGCCGTCCAGGTCATTCCCTTAGCTCCTTAGAATCCACTTAATGGTCAATGGTTTCACCAGACAAATATTGGTCAATTTTTTCTGACCAATCAGGTTCACCGTTCATTATAGCCCGCCTCTTACGCGACAAAATCAGTGTACTGCTAGGCCGTGCCTTCGTCATCCCACTTAGACTGACAGCTTCAATCAATGTGCATGGTGCGTTCCCAAAAATCTATTGGTGGAACAGTAGGACTTGCATTAGGGAACGCACCCTACGGCGATTGTGATCGCACTATGACAAAGGTTTAATTGTCACTAATCCCCCAGCAAAACCCTGAATATTCAACTCATAGCCATCAAGTAAACCCATACCAACTAATGGATCTGTCTCTGACTCATTGATTTCAATAGATTTGATCTGACCATCCCAGATCACAGTTGCCTCAAATACGTTAAACATACAGAGGCTTCCATCGCCCAAGATTCCCTCTTCTTGCATATACCACGTTAATCCTAGTGTTGTAATGATAGCGGAAGGCAACGTGAGAAATCCAGTGTAACCAGTGTCAATAACTGCTTTAATCGCTTGCCTCTGGTGATTTTCGCCTAGCACTACGAATTGAATAATTGCTTCTCGGCGCGAATTGACGCTCCCCATCATCATGGCGACACACTGGGGGAACGAAAGCCAAAACGATGGACGGCACGATGTCCAATGCGAATACCAAATATTTGTGCATCAGGAAAACGTATTAACAGTTGTTTAGCAGCTGTTAGGCTGTCGTCAGCCACTTCAAAAGCCCCTGTTTCGATGTCTATTGCTACAATCTTCCCATGATTCCCTTCCTCGATTTGGGAGCGTACCTGAGACTCATAGACTTCGTGTCCACGTCGGGCAAATTCTTCTTTGCTGTAGCGGGGTTGTCGAACTGTCATTGAAGCGACCCTGTGGCAACTTTTGCCCCTCTATCTTAACCTAAACATTGGCAATCTTCGCTAACATTCCTCAACTGGGCCCACAAGAGCAGCACCGCACCTAACCTCACAGCTTCAATCAATGTGCATGGTGCGTTCTCAAAAATCCCGCATTAGGGAACGCACCCTACAAGATCGGCGATCGCTACAATCGGAACGATCGCACTTGACTCGCTGGTCGGCATAACGGCTAAGTTGAGCCGCCAAGATTAGATTTGAGATTCTTGTGGTTCATCCTGTTTTGGTCGGCTCCAACGACTTGTTAGACCTTGCTTTGGTGGTAAGCTGACTACCTGCCTGCCACTTTCTGCTTGTCTTTTTTGCCAATCTACAAACATTGCATCCAAATCGTAGTTAAAGGATTTAGCGTGTTCTTCTCGAAATTTATGAATTTCATCTAAAATGTCATCTTGCCACATCGTTATAGTCTCCTAAAAGTTCGTAAGGAGTACAAATTATGGGTAACTCGTATCCCAAATCAAGACTGAGCTCTGCCAACTTCCTCTGAATTTGAGCGTTGGCAATATGTTTACAGTTCCATGTTAACAAGTAATCTAGCCCGTGGACAGTCGCCGCAGCAATGTGAACCGCATCATCAGAAGCTTTGGCAGGAAGGTTGCTTCGTATAAGAAACAGTGAGGATAAGTTGCGTACAGCTTGATTGAGTTCAACCAAAGGCATTTCATTGACAATTTCTAACCTTTTCAAAGCAATCTCTGTATCTCCCTTAGCGACTTCATCTAAAACAACCTGTGAAATATAGAGAACAAAATCATTACGGCGATTTTGCCACCAGTCCCTTGTCGTTTCGATATTCCCAGCAATAACCAAATTTCGGGTCGATCTGGCTGTCAGATAGCCAATAATGCTGGTTTCAATATAGACGGTTTCCCTCACAGCACTTTCTGAATTTTATTTGTCCCTCATTCTATCGCATTTGAGCTTTATTTTGAGGGTTTGCGAGGGAATTAGTGCGTTAACGAAGTGAACGCACCCTACCAGATCGGCGATCGCACTAACGCACCCTACGTTCGGAACGATCGCACTTGACTCGCTGGTCGGCATAACGGCCAAGTTATACGGCTTTTTTTGTGCAATGTGATCTAAAATAAAGGCATCTTACGACTAGGTGACAACAATGTATAAAATTTCTGTTAACCCTCAAATTCATTTTGGGAAGCCCTGCATAGAAGGGACGCGCATCACTGTGCAGAGTGTTCTTGAGTTGCTAAATGAGGGACTCTCTTTCAGTATAATTATTCAGGATTATTACCCTGATTTACAAATTGAAGACATTCGTGCTTGTCTGCAATATGCTATCGCTTTAGTAGCGGCTGAAGACATTAAACTCGTGTCGGCTTAATAATGAAATTTCTTCTCGATCAAGACGTTTACGCAATCACTGCGAGATTTCTAATTGATGCTGGACATGATGTGGTTCTTGTTACTCAGCACCGACCAACCTGATACGGTCGGTGTGCAACGGGATTGTTAGACCGTACCTCACAGATCGCTTATGATCAATTTATTCTCGCATATCTAGAAGTTTAAGCCATGTCACTCACTGAGTTAATTCTTCTGGTCAACAATCTGAGCCAGACAGACAAATTATCACTCTTCAAACTCCTAGCTGCACAAATCCCGGATGCTGAACTACAGGTTATCTTTTCCGCATCAGAGTATCCGATTTGGTCGCCCTACGATGCCACGGAAGCCGCCAATATTCTGATGCATATGATTCAGGATGACCGAGAGGCATCTACCCATGCCTAGTACAGTCGAATTTCCCCTTTCCGACGATGAAGCATTACCCACGATTCCCATCACTCTGAGTCATGCAGGCCTTTCTGTTTCTGCGAATGCCCTGCTGGATACCGGATCTACGGTCAATCTATTACCTTACGACATCGGGCCGCAATTGGGTGCAATTTGGGAGGAACAAACTGTCCGCTTGCCATTGGCCGGAAATCTTGCAAGGGTTGAAGCACGAGGGTTATTTGTGTATGTTCAAATTGGGAATTTGGAACCTGTTCGTCTAGCCTTTGCTTGGGCAAAAACCTCTCAGATACCCTTAATTCTTGGGCAAACGAACTTTTTTCGAGAATTTGATGTCTGTTTTCAACGATCGCGATGCACGATCGAAATTATCCGCTTCTAATAAGGGTCGATGTGTTTTGGGTGGGATCGCGCTTTTGGTTAGTGTTGATAGAGAAAAGCAATGCTGGGTTTCCTGCCGTCAACCCAGCCTACGGAGATAAACGATCGCACTTAATCTTGGCGATCAAATATGATGTAGCCTGTGTTAGCGTTAGCGTAACGCACGGATTTTGAACATTAGATAAGGTGCGTTCACTTCATTAACGCACCCTACCAGATCGGCGTACTGCTATGCAGTGCCTTCGGCATCGCACTACCCTAAGGCCCTTAGGCAGTATATTTAATTTCAGTTACTGTGCCAACGCCGCTAGGATGTAAATTTCCATTCTCGTCAACGTTTAATCCAAGTGTTGAACCGTCGGCACCCTCATAACCAAAAACCCAGGCTTTGGTTCGCCAATTGATTAATACCCCCCAGTTTTCTTTGGGAAGTCCAGCGACTGAACCATGACCAATATCAGTTAACACAACCGTACCCTGAGCAACAGCCAAAGTTACTTGATTACCCTGAACCTGAGCAGGGATGCTGATTTTTTGTAAAGCCCACGTCATTTTTAGTTCCTCCTTTATACTGATTGTCACAGCTTGCAGTCAATGACAGTAAGTCAATTTTATCCGTTAAACTTTTGTCCACAATTACTTAGAAAAAGTGTACAAATTAGCCAACTTCAATTGACACACTCTCAATCAAGCACCGTGCATGACAGAAACGACGCTTAATATTCTAAGTAGTCCATATGCCGCCCTATAAGCAGGCAGCTAGGCAGTATTAGCTGTCGATATTCTTTGGATTTCTTATTCATGACTCTAGATACCTTTAAGCATCTAACTATATGTTATGCGGAAAGTTTTCGTATGTGACGCTAAATACACATTTTTTTAAGAATCTTTCCGTGTACTACGCTCAAATGGAGCGATCGCGAGAAGTTTTCCGTATTATATTACGATAAGCGTGTTGTACCGATTAGCGTACTCTGTTATGAACCCTTCCCCACTGATTTGTTCAAAGTTTTCTCGTTGTGCGACTGTCAGATAAACTTTATCTCGCCTACATCTTCCCATGATTGATGTCCTCAGTTGAGCTTATCTATTGCCCTATTTTAGCTGTGTCAGTCCAGTAGCCTGTGTTAGCGTCAGCGTAACGCACGAATTTTGAACATTAGATAAGGTGCGTTACATTTCATTAACACACCCTACAAGAGCGGCGATCATACTCCCCGTTAACGCTCCTTGCGCCTATCTGTTTTGGCTCTGATTGCGTCCTTGTTCCCCGCTTCAGCCTCTAGATTTCCGAGTCCAGTCACTGGGGGCAGGTCGGGAGTCACTGTGTCCCTTACAGGGTAGGTCTTTCACCTACATCCTTTTTGTCAGTTATGCTGTTTTATCAGCACTCTAGGCTATTTATTCCCCTAGAAACGAATCGCACCGTTACACTTCGTTAACGCACCCTACAAGAGCGGCGTGCTGCTACGCAGTGCCTTCGGCATCGCACTGGTTCTAGAACATAAAATGTTAATATTTGAATGAAACAACCAAATAGTTATCGAGCAATGATTATGGTTAAACCACAAGCTGAATCCAGCCGTAAAGTACTTCTCTATCCTGGTGAGGATAGTTACTTTGTTGTCGAAGTTCCTAGTTTGCCAGGATGTATTAGCCAGGGAAAAACTCGTGAGGAGGCTCTAGCCAATATTGAAGAGGCAATCGCTCTGTATATCGAAGTTTTACAGGATCGGGGTGAACCTGTTCCCAATGATACGGTTGAGGTCATTCTGGTATGAGTAAATTACGTGTTATCTCAGGCGCAGAATGTGTAAAAGCACTTGAGCAAATAGGCTTTGCCGTAGAGCGTCAGCGTGGAAGTCACATGATTTTAGTACGTGAAGCTCCCAAAACAACAGTCTCGGTACCAGATCATAAAGAACTAGATCGAGGTACTTTACGCGCAATTATTCGGCAAGTCGGCTTGAGCGTTGACGAATTTGTTGAGCTTTTATAAAGCACTTTACTATGGGATTACACTCCCACAGATAATTCAGAATTTTCCGGTTCTAGAGCAACCCATAAAATTGTCGGCATAAACCTGCAAAATATCATCGGTACGTTACACTTCATTAACGCACCCTACAAGATCAGCGATCACACTAACGCACCCTACGATCGGAACGATCGCTATATATTATGCGGAAATTTTCCGTATATCACGCTAAATACACATTTTTTTAAGAATCTTTTCGTACATTACGCTCAAATGGAGTAATCGCGAGAAGTTTTCCGTATAATATTACGATCAGCGTGTTATGCCGATTAGCGTACTCTGTTATGAACCCTTCCCCACTGATTTGTTCAAAGTTTTCTCGTTGTGCGACTGTCAGATGAACTTCATCTCGCCTACATCTTCTCATGATTGATGTCCTCAGTTGAGCTTATCTATTGCCCTATTTTAGCTGTGTCAGTCCAGTAGCCTGTGTTAGCTTTAGCGTAACGCACGAATTTTGAACATTAGATAAGGTGCGTTACATTTCATTAACGCACCCTACAAGATCGGCGATCGCACTTTCGGACTTAACAGAGAGTATCGATACGGTCGGTGTGCAACGGGCTTGTTAGACATGGCAATGGTATAAATTTAGCACTAATCAATTTCGTTCTGCATGTCTAGTTCTTCACAAATTTGGTTCCATCGCTTACTTAGAGATGGATTTAACTTCTGAAAGTCATTTGTTGAGAGCAGTATCCCTGCGGTAGATTTTGCTGCTTCATAGGTCGCGAAAGCATTAAGCACATTTGCGGTGGCACAAGGAGAATCCTGTCCTAATTTATGCAGAAAATGGGAATAAAGTTCGTCATACGTCCGCTCATGACGAAATCGAAGAATTTCAAGTTTTAGCCATTCAGAAAGAATTTCACCAGAGAAAACTAACTGTGTAATCCATGTAAGCAGTTCAAGATTGTCATGGCGGAGAGAAAAAGCAATAAGCCAAGCTAGAAGATATCCAAAAATAATGATTCGCTTCCGCCCCAGCATTCTTGACGCAATTTCCTTGCTAAAGAGGGCATTTTCCATAGTATTTGCCCCAAGGCGTTGCACTGACGGAGAAAAAGAATTGTTGTAGTAGAGAGATGTATGATCGTGGGAGAGAGGTATTCCAAATGAGTTGGAAAGCAGTTGCTTTCTTCTCATTAATTCTGCTCGCGGTACTAGGTATAAGCTCGATACTTGAGAAATACTAAAGTATGCCAAGACCAAAACAAGGAAAAATGCTTGGATAATATCTGCTGTTGCCTTTCCGAGAATTGAAGCTGAGTATGGCATAGCGAACGACAAGGCTGCAATGCCCCAGAAAAGCAATGCGCTAATCATCCCAAGTTTCTCGATTGGAGCATAATATTGGGAGACCTCATCAACTCTTTCTAAGCCTTTATTATTCATAGAGATGGTACGATTTTTTTGATTTCTGACTCCGCACTAGCAGGCATATTATTGTTCTCATACTCTTTAGCTTTTCTTGCATGTTGCTTGGCACTATTAACTTTATCTTTGATGGATTGAGCAGTATCATATGAGCAATCAAATCCTGACCAGAACTCGTAAAAGTAGTCTTTAAGAGCCGAGCATCCCCAAAATGATCGATTAACAATATATTGTTCTATTGAAAATGAGGTGAAGGGGTACCCCTTTTGTGTATTCCAATATTTTATCAATCTAACCAATGGCTTGATTTGATAGTTATTTCTCTTATTCTCATCTTGAAGTAATTGATTAGTTCCGGAGGGATCTGTACTCGTCCATTCAAGCCAAGATGATGCTGGTGAGGGAATCTGATAACTATAGTTGTAAATTGCTGGAACAAGCTCAAAATTGATGTGATTCAAAGATAAGACAATTGTTGGATGTGATTGGTAAATTTCTGATGTAGAGTACTTTAGCTCTACAAAACGCCTAAGACGGTCAAGATAAGTTTGTGGCTTTTTCTGGCCGTCAGATGTACTAAACACAACCATGTAATCTATGTCAGAATATTTGTCTGCTTTACGTGGAAGAATAGTACCACGAGTACTTGAACCGAATTGAAAGTGACCTGTCACCGTACTGCCAAAGTATGAAGTCAGCCTAGATGAAAGTGTGTTGATAGAGGTAGAAATACTCGACTTTTCCAATTCAGATAGAACTAGAGTGCTTGCTAAATCTGTTAGGTGAGAGTTTACAGACATGATTCTTTAGTCTTGAGATTACTTAGCCGACCTTTCGGTAAGCATAACCAGCTTTCTTAATGTGCTGATCAAAATACGATCCGTGTGAGCTAGCTGTCATCAAGCCTGAATGAACCGATGACGGAACACCTGAATATTGGTAAATGCCACCATGAAGAAATTCAACTTCTAGTGTTTGAGTATTTGGGTCGTATCCGACCGATGCAAGATTTGATGAAGATACTGGCACCCTATTCATTTATATCCCTTTGTTTATTTGTCTGTCTAACTATATATTATGCGGAAATTTTCCGTATATCACGCCAAATACACATTTTTTAAAGAATCTTTCTGTATATTACGCTCAAATGGAGCGATCGCGAGAAGTTTTCCGTACAATATTACGATAAGCGTGTTATGCCGATTAGCGTACTCTGTGATGAACCCTCCCCCACTGATTTGTTCAAAGTTTTCTCGTTGTGCGACTGTCAGATGAACTTTATCTCGCCTACATCTTCCCATGATTGATGTCCTCAGTTGAGCCTATCTATTGCCCTATTTTAGCTGTGTCAGTCCACTACCAGATCGGCTACCTGAAATTTCAGCTATCTGTAATGAAATTTCATCTATCTGTAACCCTACAGGCCAAAATAGTTTAAAAATCGGCCGAGAATTTCTAGGATAGAAGTAAAGACCATCCTTGCCTACTTTTTCTATGATCCTAGCCGCCGAAACTGGACTAAAAACCGCTACTCTAGACGTAAAAGGCATGAAATGCGCCGGCTGTGTTAGTGCCGTAGAAAGACAACTCAGCCAAAATCAAGGGGTAAAATCGGCCCAAGTTAATCTAATCACGGAAATTGCCGTGATTGAATACCAACCGGATGCGATCGCACCAGAGCAATTAGCCGCAAAATTAACCGCGATTGGATTCCCCACCCAACCGCGCAGCTCATCGACTCCCCTTTCTCAACAAAATCAACGGCTGCAAAACCAACAAAAAGAACGGCAACAACAATTATACCGATTAGCGATCGCTTGTTGTTTACTGGTTTTTTCCCTGATTGGTCACTTACACCACATCGGGGGACCGGAAATCCCCATCCTTCAAAGTATTGCTTTTCACTGGACTTTAGCCACCCTAGCCATTTTATTCCCCGGCCGCGATATTTTCATCGATGGTTGGCGCGGATTACGGCACGGGATGCCAAATATGAACACTCTCGTTAGTTTAGGCACAGGTAGCGCCTATATAGCCAGTTGTTTGGCTCTTATCTTCCCTAATCTCGGTCTAGAGTGCTTTTTCGATGAACCGGTCATGCTGTTAGGTTTTATTCTCCTCGGACGGACTCTAGAAGCGCATTCCCGTCATCGCGCAGCCGCAGACTTAGAAGCGCTTACCTCCCTACAACCGGCAGTGGCTCACCTGATTGGTAGTACAGATGACCGTGTGGGCGTGGCCATTCCCGTGGAACAGCTGCGCGTCGGGGAATGGGTGCGCGTCTTACCCGGAGAAAAAATTCCCGTGGATGGGGAGATTATTCAGGGAAGAACCACGGTAGATGAAGCTTTATTAACGGGGGAATCGCTGCCGGTGGTTAAGGAAATGGGAGATCTAGTCATTGCTGGCAGTTTCAATCTCTCTGGTGCGATCGCAGTGCAAACTCGTCAGGTGGGGACCGATACCACCCTAGCTAAGATTATCGTAGCCGTGGAATCAGCCCAAACTCGCAAAGCCCCAGTACAGAAGATAGCGGACCGGGTAGCGGGTTATTTTGCCTACGGAGTGATGATAATTGCCCTAATTGTGCTGCTCTTTTGGTATTTTTGGGGAACTAGGCTCTTTCCAGAGGTGTTAGGGTCAACCACAGGACACCACGAGATGATTCAACCCACTTCTCCCCTACTTTTGTCCCTAAAATTAGCGATTTCCGTGCTTGTGGTCGCTTGTCCCTGCGCTCTCGGTTTAGCCACACCGACGGCCCTACTGGTGGGAACCAGTTTAGCAGCCGAACGGGGTATTTTAATTAAAGGGGGTGATGTTTTGGAAACCGTTTCGCAACTGCAAACGGTGGTTTTTGACAAAACGGGAACCCTTAGCCAAGGTCATCCAGAAATTACCGATTGTTTGAGTTTTTCTATCCTTAATTCCCTGGAAATTCAACAATTAGCGGCAGTAGTGGAGAGTGGCACTAATCATCCTCTTGCTCAGGCGATTTTAGACGCGGTTACTCCTCCTACTAATCTGACGGGGGAAGATTTTCAAACTGTGGCAGGATTGGGAGTTTCGGCAAGGGTGCAGGGGTCAAAAATTGTTCTAGGAAATCGGCAATGGTTGGCGCAAAACGGCATTAAAATCGATGAAACTATCAGGGGGATTCAAGAGCTTTTACAAGCGGGTAAAACGGTGATTTATCTGGGGATGGAAGAACAATTACTCGGCGCGATCGCTTTTCAGGACCGATTGCGTCCCGATGCTCAAACAACCGTGAATCAGTTACAAAAACTCGGTTTAGAGGTGATTTTACTCAGTGGCGATCGCCAAGAAGTGGTGACAGCGATCGCTAATAGTTTGGGTATTAGCCAATTTTATGCCGAAGTTGCCCCCACCGAAAAATCCGCCTTAATTGCCGACCTACAGACAAAAGAGGGCAAAATCGTGGCTATGGTCGGGGATGGTATCAATGATGCTCCTGCACTAGGACAGGCTAACATCGGTATTGCTCTGGCCGGTGGCACGGAGGTGGCCATGGAAACAGCCGGGATCGTTTTAATTAGCGATCGCCTGGAGGATGTGGTACAATCTCTGCATTTAAGTCTGGCCACATGGCAAAAAATCCGACAAAATCTTTTTTGGGCTTTGGGTTATAATACCTTTGCTATTCCCATTGCTGGTGGTTTATTACTGCCCCGTTGGGGTCTAGCTTTCAGTCCGGCCCTAGCAGCAGCTTTAATGGCTTTTAGTTCGGTTATGGTAGTGAGTAATTCCCTGCTTTTACGTCGTCAATTTCCTCCGCTCAAATCGACGCAGGAAGGCAAAAATTAAAGCAATTACCGATTTTTTCTCGATAAATCTATCAAGCACCAAAAAGAGCATTTTTTCATCGTCGAAGATGATCAAGACAGAACCCAAATTCTCTTAGAGGATAGGGAAGGAAAAGTTAGCACCCCAGTTAAATCACGGTGATAAGATGGTATTTTGTCCCTGTCTTTGTCAGTTGACGAGGACAGGAACAAATCGGGTTAAGCGGTAATTCTGGTCAGGGATTGACCTTGATAATTGTTGGTAATAATCTGGTGAATAGATTCAAAAAATCGCCGACAACGATTATTAGTTCTCAGGGGCAATTCATGATTTTTTACCAATAAATCGATCTGAAGTTCCGAGCTAGTGGGAGGATGGATAAACAATTCCACTTTCACTAACTGGGGAAAGAGAGCATCGTTAGGAACTTCCGATAAAAGCAAGACATCGGTCCGGCGCTTGATGATTTCAAATTCACCCAAACTTAATATATCATCGTATAAAAACCCGGTCTGATGAGGAGAAATCCCGACAAAATAGGAACAGCAATAGCGAGCCATGGCAGGGAAAAGATGATAAATTGGTCAAGGTTAATCGGTCAAAATCAGGCCATTGAACTACTACAAAGAGCGCTTGAAGTCAATTCGATCGCTCCCGCTTACTTATTCGCCGGCGCTAAGGGGATCGGACGCAATCTGGCAGCAAAATGTTTCTGTCAAGACTTATTAACTAGAGATCGATCGCCGGAAGCAAGAGAATTAATCCTGAAACGCTTTCTCGGGGGCAATCATCCCGATTTACTCTGGATTGAACCCACTTATCAACACCAAGGCAAACTGCTCACCGCAAAAGAAGCACAGGAAAGCAATCTCAAGCGTAAAGCTCCCCCGCAAATCCGCATCGAACAAATTCGCGAGATTACTAACTTTTTAAGTCGTCCTCCCCTCGAATCGGCCCGCTCTGTGGTGGTGATCGAGGAAGCAGACACCATGACGGAATCGGCGGCAAATGCCCTCTTAAAAACGCTTGAGGAACCGGGAAAAGCGACTTTAATCCTGATTGCTCCCAGTCCCTCCTCTTTACTACCTACTCTCGTTTCTCGCTGTCAACACATCCCTTTTCAGCGTCTTTCGGAAGAAAATCTCGCTCAAGTCCTGCGCTCTAACGGACAAGCTCGCGTTCTCAATTATCCGGCAATTCTCGGTTTAGCTCAAGGTAGCCCCGGAGAAGCGATCGCCGCTTTAGAATTTCTCGACAGTCTCCCCCAAGATTTACCGCGATCTTCCGGCAAATTTCCCCTAAAACTCTCCCAAGCACTGGAATTAGCCAAAATTATTGCTCAAACTCTTGACACGGAAACCCAATTATGGTATGTGAGCTATCTTCAGTATGAGGATTGGCAACGACGACGAGAGCGATCGATTTTAGAAATCTTGGAAAAAACCCGCCGGCAGCTGTTAGCCTACGTTCAACCCCGTTTAGTCTGGGAATGCACTTTCTTGGCATTGGCCAAGCTATCCACCGCCCAAAAGCCTTAAAATTGTTATATTTATCGATCGAGTGGGGAGAAAGACTATGAACATCAAATCCTTAGTTTTGCTGATTCTGTTAACCTTGACTACGGTTTTAGGTGCTTGTCAGGGAGGAAAAGAAGCCGAAGAACCGAAAAACGTCCCCACCACGGTGGAATCGCCGCAAAAAGACGATGATAGCGATAAAGACGGGGAAAACCAGCAAAAAGACGGTGATAATCAACGGGATAAAAAAGACGATGACGATGACGATGATGATAACTAGGGTTTGCTGAAAAAGTTTTTCTTGGGGGCAGGGTGTGGGGTGTGGGGTGTGGGGTGTAGGGTTTTACCGATTTTGAAGGGGTCAATTACCTAATTTTCAGGGAAAAAGTCCCTGAATTTTCCCCCCGATCACTCCCATATCTGGTACTTT
>NZ_JADBTR010000175.1:0-5171 GCF_020246065.1 Microcystis sp. M144S2 | reverse complement strand
TGAGAAGAATTATGATCTGTTGCAGGTGTAAATCACTTTCCAAGGGTGGTTCATCACTCCATAAATCGGTGGGGGGACAGGTAACTTCTGGTAAAATGTCGAGAGTTGTCATAGTTTTTCCCCTGGCTGGGAGAGTTATCTGATTATAACAGCTATGAGTCAGTAGTAATAGTAGGGTGCGTTACGCTATCGCTAACGCACCAAATAAATTAATGATAGGTGTGGTGCGTTACGACGGATTGTCAGATTCAAGTTTAAGTAGAGATTGTCGCCGTCTAACGCGCCCTAAATTCTGCCAAATGCAGATAGGAAAAACTCAGGCGATGGCTTTAACTTCAACGTTCAATTTCTCTAGCAGCGGCGGGACTTAATTCGCTCATTATTAAGGAAGTCCAAGACAGTAGAAAGCTCCCCAGTAACAATAATCCTAAAAAGGAAAAACCCGAAATTCAACCTATTCCCTGGGATCAAAATCTGGCAGCGTCCCCAGCTTGCGAATGGTCACTTTAACATCCATAGACAAATAGTCATCGGCATCACCAAACCAAGAACCGGAAAGAGGTATAATTTGGCTGGGATGACGAGCGATCGCCACTCGAATTAAATCAAAGCCGGCGGTAATTTGATTAGTCGGATCATAATTACGCCAACCGGCCCCCGGTAGATAAACCTGTAACCAAGCATGGGTAGCACCAGAGCCAGTCATTCCCACTTCACCACCGTCGAGGGCAGCATCGTAGAGATAGCCACTGACAAAACGACAGGCTAAACCCAATCTTCGCAAAGCTTCGATCATCAACCAAGCATAATCGCGACAAGTTCCCGACTTTAGCCGCAGGGTTTCTCCGGGGGATTGAGTTCCTTCACTCTCCCTGGATTGGTAAGTAAAATTATCTTTGATAGCCGCCATCATTCTTGCCATGACATCGAGGGTATCATCTTGATCCCCCGCTACAAAACTTTTGGCCCAAGCTGCCAGGCTGCCGTCGGCATCCTCGGCGTGGGGACGCATAAACACCACTAGATCTGACCATTCATCGGGGGTGTACTGGATGGGAATTTCGATCGCCCGTTGATCGAGGGGAAAATCAGCGATCGCTTTTAAGCCAAAATGTTCCGCCCGTAATCGACAGGTAACGATTAATTCTGACGCTGCTTCAGTGAATTCAAGCCCTACCACGTTGTTAGATAGAGTATCCATAGTCCAGCGCGTTTTGGCGGCAATATTCGCTTCTACAGAATAACTGATAATTCTTTCACCGTGACCGGCGCTGGGCAAAAAAATCGCCCGATGTTCCCCAAAAGTTACCGGTTTACGATAATGATAGCTGGTGATGTGTTCCAAGTCGTAGATGACACTCATCCTGATTATCCTTAATAATAAGCTGGTTATAATTGAAGATAAATCCCCCCTTAATCCCCCCTTGATCCCCCCTTGATAAGGGAGGTAAGCTGTTAAGCATTTAAATTGCTTGTTGAGACGAGGCAAGAGGCAAGAGGCAACAGTAAAGGGATTGGGGGAGATTCGGCTAATCTTAAGAATAAGTGCTTTAAATGCGTCTTAGCTTATCTGACAATTTTTAACACCCACCCACTTAATCACTGATAACTGATAACTGATAACTGATAACTGAAATGACCTCTGACCCGTTCCTCGATCAAGCTTGGAATACCGAAGACCTAGAACAAGCACTTCGAGGTGTCGGCACTATTCAAGAAGAACTCAACTACAATCAGGCACGCAATTCTCTGGGCAAACTTGTTGATCGTCTGGATCTTACCTCGATCGAGAAAATTGGTCTAGAAGCGGAGATCGATCGCCTAGTAGCCCTGCTGGAAAAACTCGATCGATCCCTGATTCAAATTGCCGCTTTTGGCCTGGTGGGCCGGGGAAAATCCTCGATTTTAAATGCTCTGGTCGGTCAAGAAATCTTTACAACCGGTCCTCTACACGGAGTTACCCGCACCATTAAAGGGGTAAATTGGCAGTTAAGCAGCGATGATACTTTCCCTAATCTAGCGCGTCTGACCCTGAACGGCCAGGGTAATGCTCAGGTGCAATTGCTTGATACTCCCGGTATTGATGAGGTAGATGGGCAAACGAGGGAAATTCTCGCCTGTCAGGTGGCGCAGCAGGTGGATTTAATCCTTTTTATCATCTCCGGTGATATGACCAAAGTGGAATTTTCCGCCCTGGCGAAGTTGCGGGAAGCGGGAAAACCGATGATTTTGGTCTTTAATAAAATCGATCAGTATCCGGAAGTCGATCGCCTCGCTATCTATGAGAAAATCGCCTCAGAACGGGTGAAAGAATTACTCTCCCCCGATGAGATTGTTATGGTGGCGGCCTCTCCCCTCTTGACGGAGACCGTCAAGGAGCAGGATGGGCGGCTAAAAACGCAACGATTTCGTGGAAAACCCCAGATAGAAGCTCTGAAACTCAAAATTTTGGAAATTCTAGAGCGAGAGGGTAAATCGCTCGTAGCACTCAATTCTATGCTGTATGCGGACGAGGTAAACGAGCAAATTGTCGCCCGCAAAATGGCTATCCGCGATCGCGGGGCTAATCAATTGATTCAAAAAGCAGTGATGATCAAAGCATCGGCGATCGCTCTCAATCCGGTGACGGTGTTGGATCTGTTTACGGGAGCAGTTATCGATCTGGCCATGATTCTCGCTCTTTCTCGCTTATACGGCATCGATTTAACTCGTCGGGGGGCGATCGCTCTTTTACAAAAAATTGCCCTCAATATGGGGGGTATTAGTGCCAGCGAATTTTTAGCGGTTTTGGGCTTAAGTTCCCTCAAAGGACTGCTTGGCCTCTCGATTCCTGCCACTGGCGGCATTTCTCTCCTTCCCTATACTTCGATCGCCCTGACTCAAGCGGGAGTTGCCGGTGTATCCTGTTATGCGATCGGCCAAGTGACGAAAACCTATCTCGCTAATGGGGCCACCTGGGGACCCGATGGCCCGAAGGCAGTGGTAGCCAGTATTCTCGATTCCCTCGATGAAACCTCGATTCTCAACCGGATTAAGCGGGAATTAGGCTCAAAATTGGGGGGTGGGGGACTTTTCAGTGATCAGTAAACAGTGAACTGAAGGCAACAGGCAACAGGCAACGGGCAACGGGCAATAGGCTCCAAGAAAGAATCTGGCAATTCTCCTACCTAAAAAGAAGGTTAGAAACTGAGTAAATTAAAGCTTTTAGCTTAACAAATTTGGTATTAGATTCAGCCCTTGTGAACTGAAAATTCAAATCTGACTACTGATCACTGATCACTGATCACTGATCACTGACTCGATCAATCCAAGAAATGCTTACTATGGACGATCGCCGCTATAATAACTACCACCCCTTGAATTTGATAGATCAGACGGTAGGCATAGGCAGCCTTTTCTCGGATAGTATCATCGCTAAATTCGGCGCATTTTTTCGCTTCTAGGGGACAATTTTCTAAAGAATAGCTTATATCAAGAATTCGACGCACGACGGCCGCCGCGTAGGACGGGGAATCTCGACTAATATAAGATGCGATCGCATCCACGTCTTCAATTGCTTTGGGCGACCAGACAAGGCGATAATTCACTCGATCAGCCATTTGTTTAAAAGACCCTCAACTTCTTCTTGGGGGATTGTATTCTCTAGAGAAGCAGCGCTCAAACTTTGACGCACCTTCTCCAGAACGTATAAATGATACTGAATATCTTCAATTGAACAATCATCCGGTAATTGATTCAAGAGGGATTCCACTTTTTGTCTAATGCTATTCATACAAGTTTGACCGAAGTTTTTAAGGAAAAGTATAAATTTAAATTATCTATCAACTATCATCTATAGCAGTTATCTTAATAGTGAGGTACAAAGTATCTGGTTTTAGGGAACAGGGAACGGTTAACAGTAGCCGGTCGCCAAGAGATAATGCCAAATTTCTTTATACTTCATCTTTAAGAGAAACGCTATATCATAGATAGAAAACTAATAGTCACGCATCCTATCTTATGCCATAGTCCCCAGAAAAGCGAGAAAAAGTTAAGAATAGATAAGGTGATTATCTAGCTTTTGTAACATTGGGGCGGGTATTCTGTTAAGAATACTTAATAATTCTCCTATCTGCTCAATCCCCGCAACTTTTAGGGATTATTGACCGATAACCATCTAGCGGCCACAAGCCCCCCCCCAATCGCAGCAATTTTTTGTTACATTAGTTTACAGTTCCCTCAACGCCCCAATGGGTTATTAATTTTAATGTCTTCTTCGGTTCCTTCGTCGGATTTTATACCCTTAATCGGTCAAGAAACAGAAATCTTTAACTGGGCAAAATCCCATTATCGTAATCATACCTTTGCCAAAGATGAAAAAGTAGCCACGCGCCCCGGGCTATTATACTTTGTCGAATCTGGGGCGATTCGTATTGTTGGTAAGGCACAAGTTAACGTTATCGACCAAAAATTTCCCCGTCAACTACCTATTGCCGATAGTGAGGAAGTATTTCTCGGTTTTGTGGGTGCAGGTCAACCTTTTGAGATTGTTTCTCAATTTCCCTTTCAATTACAAGCCCAAGCTCATCTAGACGGAACCGAGTTAGTCTGGTTATACTGGGAAGACCTAGAAAAATGGCCGCAATTGCGATCGGCTGTTATGGAAACTTTTCGCCATCAATACCAGCGTAAGTTATTTTGGTTGAGTATTCTCGGTCAAAAACGCTCCCTCGATCGATTAATGGGGTTCTTGGTTTTATTATTGGAAGAATACGGTCAACCCTGTGTAGAAGGCTATTATCTCCCCTATCCCCTAACTCACGCTCAAATTGCCAGCGCCATCGGCACTACCAGAGTAACAGTAACAAGATTAATCGGTAAATTGCGACAACAAAATTCGATCTTTTTTAAGCAGGATAATCTGATCGGATTGCCCAGTTTATTTTTGAGTCAGAATTAATTTTTCTGCGGTGTTGCTGACTCACGCTATGAATGCTAACTGTGCATCCTATCCAAAAGTTAAGTAGGTAGGCGTTAAAAATCATCAGATACCCCCCTTATTAAGCTGTCCTTTAGTCACATCTTTCTTAACATTTCAAACCTTTGTGGCACAAGGCTTTCAAGACTCGGTTAACAATTTGTAATATTCCTTGTTGACACCCTTACTGACAAAGAAAAAACTGAAATCAAGT
>NZ_JADBTR010000174.1:0-8383 GCF_020246065.1 Microcystis sp. M144S2 | reverse complement strand
TAGCATAAGCTTTTCATGGTTTTAGCTCGAAAAAGTTCGCCGCACCATCTCTCACTTATTAATAATAATTCCTAGTAAGCTCGCTCCTATCCCTAATTCTTTCGTTAGCTTTTTGCCTAGAATCGCTAGATCTATTTCTAGTGAGAGAAGCCAGAAGCCTTTGTTAGCAAGTTTTCTAGCTCGCTTGTCCCCCTGTCAGGCAGTTATCAGTTATCAGTTAGAAGGTGTTGGGTTTTTGGGGTATTAGTTAAAATTTCCCCATTTCCCTATCTCCCCATCACCTCACTCCTATACTTTAGGGTTTAATTGCATACAAAGTGCCGACATTTTTACTGCGAGGCATCCTAGAAAAGATTATAAAACCGAAGTCTTGCAGATGTTTTACTAAAGCATCGGGACCCTTTTTATGCCACTCCATCATGACAATTTTAATCTGTCCTAATTGACCGGTTGCCGCTAAAGAATCGAGGATTTCGTATTCGGAACCTTCACAATCAATCTTGGCAACTATATCGATGTCGGGATAGTCAGAGGTAATACCTTTAAACACATCGGTGAAAGGTTTAATAATTAAATCGGCTGTAGCGGTTTGTTTCGATGCAAAAGGTTTTAATTGGTTATCAATACCAGAAATACCAACACTAGCTTTAACACTGTAATCGTATTCGACTTGAATAATTTCATCACGAGCGCCGACTCCATAATCAAAAGCTTTAATCTTCTCCGCTAGATTGGGATTGAGGGCAAAATTTCTTAAGGCTTGGTCGTAGGTAGCCTTAAAAGGTTCGTAACTATAGACAGCTTTTACATTAACTCGATTGGCAAAAAAGAGACTAGCAAAACCCGTATTCATGCCAATATCGATCGCTACACAGGGCTGATCATAGAGGAAGTTATATACACCTAAAAGGAAAATTTCATGGGCGATATCTAAATCCTGTCCCGTCTCGATAATTAACTTAACTCCATCGATTTCGATAATTAATTCCTGTTGCTCATCGATATAAAATTGACAATCAGCCAGAGCTTTTAGTGCGTTAGCTTTGTTAAAAACTTTACTAACCAAAAGAAAATCCTGCTTATTTTTGCTTAAACTGATCCCTAAGGGTTTGTAAAAAAGTTGACCAGATTTAGCATCATATGCCACATAATTAGGATTAATATTATGCTCTGCCAACTGACTAGACCAATATTGATCGGCAATATGGGGATAAGTCTTAAATTGTCGATAGCGTTTATGTGCATCTAACAGTTTTTGATAAAGCATTGCTTGTCTAGCCTCGATTTTTTAGGATGGATGAAGGTAATTTTATGGACAAGTTTGACAAAGTTTGATAGGCTTGTCAAGAAAATCCCTCGTCTCTGAGCATCAGAAGTCAGGAAACCCATCTCAAACAAGGTAACACAGACCATCAGGAGTTAACACGCCTTGAATTACTCTGATTTTATATTTTGGTGGATATTAATCCTTTTTAGCGTTCCTTTCCTAACGGCACGCTACCTGGCGAAGTCCTTCAATCTCTGGCGAGGTGTTTTTGATGGGGTCGGATTAGCGGCACTGTCCCTGATCCTGTTTTACTACGCCAGCCGCACCAGTTTCCTCGTTTTCATCGTCTCCCTAGCCTTTAACTACATTATGGTCTGGCTAGTGCTGAAAATGAGCGGCTGGAAAGCGAATCTCCTGGCCACTATCGTTATCGTCATTGATATTCTCGTCCTCGCCTACTTCAAGTATTTCGGCTTTTTCGTCCAGGAAATCATCGGATTGTTCGTTTCTCTCCCCCCTAACTGGAAGGAACTTTCCCCAATTCCCGTGCCTAGCCAAATACCGCCGGGGGTATCCTTCTATACCTTCCAGATGGTGGCTTTCGTGGTGGACTCCCTGCGGGAAAAGAAAAAGAAACCCCTAGCCGTCCTCGATTATGTCAATTTTATCTCCTTTTTCCCCCAAATTGTCGCAGGTCCGATCGAGCGTCGCCGGGATTTATTGCCACAAATGGAGGGATTTCGCCTCAAATTTACAGGAGAAAACTTCGAGAAGGGTTTGCGTTGGCTTTCCCTCGGTTTATTTATGAAATTTGTCCTCGCCGATAACATTGCGCCCTACATCGAATTAGATAAGATGATCGACAATGCTTGGTATATCTGGTTTGAGGCCTTTTTATTCACCCTGAGAATCTATTTTGACTTCGGTGGTTATAGCTTTATTGCTGTCGGTTTAGCCTATTTTGTCGGGGTGAGATTAGAATTAAACTTTCTAGCCCCCTACACATCCCAAAGTATTAACGAATTTTGGCGACGTTGGCATATTACCCTTAGCACTTGGTTTCGGGATTATGTGTTTTTACCCCTGATGGGTTCCAATAAAAACTGGGCTCCTTTTTACCTATTCATTACCTTTACTCTCTCTGGTTTCTGGCACGGTGCGGCTTGGAATTTTATCTTTTGGGGTGCTTACCACGGGGCATTATTATTACTACTGCGTTATCTGGGCCGACCTTTCTATGCTTTTGTCGGGAAATACGTTTCTCAGCCGCAAATTGTCTCCTGGGCTTTAACGCAATTGGCGGTCATTTTTGGTTGTCTCTTTTTCATGGAGATTAACACCAGAAGACTAATCGGCAAAATGCTAGTTATTGCCAATCCTTTCAATTATTCCTTAGCTAATATCGGAGAGATTTTTAGTTCCTATAGTCTCAATCAAGGAGCAGTTTTAAGCGTCGCTTTAGTTCTTGGTATCATTGTTTTAATCCTCGAACATCTGGCTATCTCTCAGAAAAAGTTTGAATATGAACTATTGTTATCGCCTTGGCTGTCTAAAATATTGCTAGGTTTAACTATTCTCCTAGCTTCCACTAATACCGGTGACTTTATTTACTTTGAATTCTGATGAATACTAAATCTTTTAACATTTTCCCCTGGTTAGCCTCTCTGGGAGTCGCTTGGTCCCTCGGCTTTGTTTATAATGTCATCTACGGCGGCGAGTTAAGCTGGTTGCGGATGATGTACGAGGAAAAATCAGCGATCGCAGCTAGTACCGAAGGACCGCGGCGTTTAATCGTCACGGCGGGATCGGGGGCGCATTATAGCATAAATTCGGAATTAATGGCCAAAGAATTGGGAATGCCCGTGGTTAACCTCGGTTTACAGGGGGATATCGGGTTAAATGTTATTGCCGCTATGATTCTCGAAAAAGCGCGCCAAGGAGACGTAATTCTGCTGATTCCTGAATATCTCATGCTCATGGATGAGGACGGTTTTAATCGCGGTGAAGGACTTTGGGGGTCCGCACCTTTTAGCGTCGCTATTGGTAAACCCGGGTTAGGTGGGATACCTTTAAAAACCATGATCGAGGATACTTGGTTATTAGGTATTCCGGGGATGCGTGCAGTCACTAAATCCACGGTTGATTTATTCACTAAAGGCAGAATGACGGGTTATCTTTCCGATCCGATTACTGACAGAGGCGATCCGACTATAGTTAAGGAAAAAACAGGGAAATGGAAATGGTGGCAAATGACCTTTGATACTCCTGCCTCTGCTCACTCGATTAAAGCTATTGAAAAACTCAAGAAAGATTTAGAAGCAAAAGGGGCGACTTTAGTGGTTTCTTTGCCCTGGGTTTATGCCAAAAATGATGGTAAAACCTTTGCTAATATTCGCAAATCTGCCGAAGAATTAAGTCGGGTTGTGCCAACAATTTATGACCCAAAAGACTTGAATATTAAGACCGATTCTACTATTTTTGCTGACACTCACTATCATCTTTTGCCCCCGGCGCAAATTATTCGTTCAGAACAATTAGTTTCGGAACTGAAACCTCTCTTAAACACAACTGAGAATAAAAATCCATGAATAGACCTATAACTAAGATTTGCATTCTGGGGGGGGGGTTTGGAGGGTTATACACGGCACTCGATTTGAGTGGATTAACAGCAGTAAAATCAGGTCAATGGCAAATAACTTTAGTCGAACCGAAAGACCATTTTCTCTTTACTCCCCTTCTCTATGAACTAATTACAGGAGAATTGCAACGCTGGGAAATTGCCCCCTCCTACCGTCAATTATTAACAGGAACTCAGGTTAATTTAAAAACTCAAAAAGCTATTAATATTGACTTAAACAATCATCAAGTATATTTAGAAAATGAGGAGGTTATAGATTATGATTACCTCGTTTTAGCGGTGGGAGTGCGGAATCGTTGGCCAGCTATACCGGGGTTAGCTGATTATGGGCTAACTTTTCGGAGTTTAGAGGATGTGGAAAAATTACAAACGGCAATTCATGACTTAGAAACTCAAGGAAAATCATCAATTAATTTAGCAATTATTGGCGGTGGTCCCAATGGGGTAGAATTAGCCTGTAAGGTAGCTGATCGCTTAGGAAAAAAAGGCAAAGTTCATCTAGTGGAAAAGAACGAGGAAATACTGCAAAACTTCCCTAAATCGGTGCGTGTTGCTTCCTATCGTTCCCTTTTTGCCAAGAATGTTAGTCTCTATTTAAACACGGGATTAAAGGAAGTTACTGCTAATTCCATGACCATATTTAAAGATAATACAAATGAGGTTATCCCCATTGATTTATTATTGTGGACAGCAGGAACTGAGGCACAGGATTGGATCAATAATTTAGATTGTCAGAAAACAGCACAAGGCAAATTATTAACCCGTTCTAGTTTACAATTAATCGACTATCCTGAAGTTTTTGCCCTTGGGGATATCGCCGAAATTTATCCTAGTAAACAGGTAATTCCTGCCACAGCACAGGCAGCCTATCAAGCAGCCAGTGTAGTAGCCAAAAATATCTCGGCAGTAATCAGAAAAAAATCGCCACAACCCTATTATTATCTCCATTTAGGTGATATGTTAACCCTGGGTAAACAATCAGCCCTTGTCTCCAGTTTTGGCATTAATATTACTGGTAGATTAGCCGATATAATGCGTCGATTTGTCTATATACTGCGTTTACCCAGCAAACGCCATCAGTTGAAAGTGTTTCGACATTGGGCGAAAAAAATTCTTCTCCGACTCCGTTATTCACAGGTATTGTCTAATCAACCCATTGAATCAAAAAATACTCGTTAATTGTAGTTAAAATCCATGAAAACCTTTCTCAGAGTTACAAATTGATAATTGCATCTTTTCTCGTCAAGGTGAAGTATAGACTAATCCTCGCTGATCAACCATTTCAGATGCAAGAAATCAAGTTTTAAAGCTTTAGAAAAACTTGATAGGTTGTAGTTTTTCGGGAGTGAATGCTTTCTTTGTGCGAGAAGATTTACTTGCAGATCATTTCTGTTCCCCTTTTACTGCTGAAAATCATTACGAACCCGCGCGCTATTTTCTTTGTTACCAAAAAGCTGGCCATCCTCGCGCTTTTGGCGAATTTAAGACCATTGAATAGGGGAAATTAACCGATAATTAATAACTTGTTGGGGTGCGTTAATTTAACCAGCAACACACCCTAACTTTGTATTAATGCAAGAAATGACGAATGCCTGTTAAGACCATAATTAAACCTAACTCATTAGCGGCATTAATCGAATCCTGATCTTTTAAAGAACCTCCGGGTTGAACAATTGCCTCGATACCAAACTGGGCCGCCGTGCGAACAGAATCATCAAAAGGGAAAAAACCATCACTAGCTAAATAGCCACCTTTAGCCGCTTCCCCTGCTTGTTCAAGGGCAATTTTTACCGAACCAACGCGATTCATTTGCCCCGCACCAACGCCTAAAGTAGTTTGATTTTTTGTCACTACAATAGCGTTAGATTTAACGTGCTTAGATACTTTCCAAGCAAACAGTAATTCCGCTAATTGTGCGGCAGTGGGTTGTTTTTCTGTCACCACGCGCCACTCCTCCGGGGTTTCTACCACATCATCGGCCGCTTGTACTAGAAAACCGCCGGCGATAACTTTTACTGTTTGTTTTTCTCCCCTGCTTAAATCCGGCAGCAATAAAATCCGCACTTTTGACTTTTTAGCGAGGATATCCCGGGCTTCAGGGCTACAATCGGGGGCAACCACGCATTCTAGGAAGGTTTTCGTTAATTCTTTAGCGGTTGCTTCATCTATGGCTTGATTTAGGGCAACAATACCCCCAAAAGCCGAGATAGCATCGGCATTAAAAGCTTTAGTATAAGCTTCCACTAAACTACCACCGATCGCCACCCCACAGGGATTAGTGTGTTTCAAGATGGCGGCGGCCGGTTCTTCATTGCCGAACTCGGCGATTAAACGGCGGGCTGCTTCTAAATCGACTAAATTGTTATAACTTAGTTCTTTTCCCTGTAATAAGGTTGCTTTTCCCCAACCGTGAGCCATTGTACCGCTGCCGTACCAAGTGGCACTTTGGTGGGGATTTTCGCCGTAACGCAGGGTTTGCAGGGCATTTCCCGCCAAATTAAAGCGAGTCGTTTCCCCGTTTAAGCTGGCGAAATAGGCGGCGATCGCACCATCGTAGGCATTGGTTAAAGCGAAGGTTTCCCCCGCCATTTTTTGACGGAATTCCAGGGAGATTTCGCCGTTATTTTGCCGAAATTGGCTTAAATACTGCTCGTAATACTTCGGGTTACTGATGACAGTCAAATGGGCGAAATTTTTAGCTGAGGCGCGTAACATCGCCGGACCACCGATATCGATTTGTTCGATCGCCTGAGCGGTGGTAACATCAGGATTAGCGATCGTCTGTTCAAAGGGATAGAGATTAACCACCACCAAATCAAAAGGACGAATTTGATTAGCCTCCATTTCCGCTAAATCTGACTGCCAATCCCGTCTAGCCAAAATACCGCCATGGATGCGAGGATGGAGAGTTTTCACCCTTCCGCCCAAGATTTCAGGAGAGCCTGTGTATTCTCCCACTTTAATCACGGGAATTCCCGCCGCTTGGAGCGTTTTGGCGGTTCCTCCACTGCTAATAATTTCAAAATCAAATTCTTCTGTTAGCTGACGGGCAAAGTCAACTATTCCGGTTTTGTCAGTCACGCTGATCAGCGCTAAACGTCCCATAGTAGTGATCTATAAGCAACCATTTCAGTATATCCCAGCCCTAACCCGTTAAAAATTAAAAAAAGTAGGTTAGTAAATAAGCTGTTCGTAATTTAAATTGCTTGTTGAGACGAGGCAAGAGGCAAGAGGCAAAAGGCAACAGTAAAAGGATTGGCGGAGGTTCGGCTAATTTAAGAATAAGCTGTTTAAATACGTCTTAGCTTAATCAGCTGCTTCTATATTTTCGTCTCTCAAATATCAACTTATGCCAAGAAAAAAATTGCAACTACTCTTGGAAAGATTTAGTCTGACTTGTTAAAAAATACAGGATTTTTCATGGTAACGAAGTCCATCTAGATTAGTGAAAACCTCTTGGCAACCCTTATCGCCAAATGTTGTCAGATTACCATCATCTTTTCTTGTCCTTAATGCCTAGAAAATGTCACCTAATAACGTTTGTGATCAACTAATTGACTGAGAGTCACCACCTGATAACCTCGATCGTGTAATTTCGCTAATAAATTCTTCAGCACGATCGCCGTGTTTTCATCTCTTTCGGGAGACCCACCGTGAAGCACTAAAATCGCCCCGGGGAAAATAAATTGCGAGATATACCAAGTGGTAAATTGAGGGTGATTCGTTGCTTTTCCGGTATCTAAAGGGATCATGGAAGCGAGGGCAAATCGGGACTCATAGCCGGGGAATTTCCCCAAAAACGAGCGCATAGATTGATTATAGAAGGCTTGACCGGGACGATACCAGCGCGGTGCAAGACCGGCAAGACGACTTAAAATATCGTTAGCTTCCCGAAACTGACTAGCAAAAGCGTCGGCAGCCAGTTGACTGGTACGCAGATCTTGGGTGCCGTGATTAGCGATTTCGTGACCTTGGGCGATGAGGCTCTCAATCAAGGTGGAGTTCGGTTGTAGGTGTCCCGTAATCAGAAAAAAAGTCGTCTTGACGGGGGTTGCTGGGCTGGCTTTTTCTCGATTATGAGTTGCGATCGCTGCTAAAATGCGATCGGTGGATTTTCCTTCGGGATCGTTGGGAGTGGGTGCATCATCGATGGTAAGAGCGATAATTTTCTCTCCTGTGGGTTGATAGAAAATTGCCCCTGGGAAAAGTCGAGCGACGATCGAGATAATTAATTTGGCAATACTCATTTCGGGGGTTAAGGGATGAGAGGAGAAGCAAAGATTAGTGATTACAGCCCAGTGACTGAAAGATTATTTCTATAGTAGATATTAGACCTCTTAGACCTCTTGCATAAATCCGAAAACAAACGATAGAAACAATAATGGGAGGGACTTTCAGTTAATTATTTATTAGTAGTTGATAATCTTCAAAAATGTTGCTGTACAAGGATCGACTTAAGACTTTTGCAAGAGGTCTAT
>NZ_JADBTR010000173.1:0-34001 GCF_020246065.1 Microcystis sp. M144S2 | reverse complement strand
TGTGGGGTGTGGGGTGTAGGGTTTTACCGATTTTGAAGGGGTCAATTACCTAATTTTCAGGGAAAAAGTCCCTGAATTTTCCCCCCGATCACTCCCATATCTGGTACTTTTTGATTTACAAAAACTCTAAAAGTCTTAACCAACAAGGGTTTTACTATTATTCAGCAAGCCCTAACTATCTGAGTATAAATTACTAATCCTAGTCTATACCACATCTAACCTAGAGTTAAATTGATCTAAATTATTTTATCCATAGATAAAAAGCTATAAAAGTTATCGGCAAGAAGGGCGAAATCTTTTTCTGAATTACCCTGTATTATTTGTTCAGGAACCCTAATTAAGCCTAACTGTTAATAGCGTAATCATAGGCAATAACATTAGACTCCATAGGTATAAACCAATGGGAAATATTTTCTAGTTTTTGACGGATTTGATCGAGATGATCCTGCACGGGTTGCAGGAAAGTTTCGTACTGTTGCATCTGAGTTTTTAAACGCACTAATGCCAGATTAGCATCGCGCCATTGTCGCTCCTGTTCTTCAAATTCACAAGTTTTTTCCTCTAAATCCGACCATTGCTCGTCAATAGTATCTCTGTTTTTTTGTAAATCCTCTTGTATTCGCTTGATTTCTGCGGCTAAACGTTGACTTTCTTGGAGATTATTTTGATAACTATCCTCCAGGATAATTAACACTGGTTCAAAGCTACATTTTTGGGCATCTTCTGGGGATAAAATTCCCTGTCTCCGGTGCAGAATTTTCCGATGTTGAGAGCGAATAGCTTGCCTTTCTCGAAGATTACGTCTCTGTCCGATCAAGGTTTCCGCCAGCATTCCTTTTCTCTCCTGTTCCTCGGCTAATTCTTCTGCTAAATTAGCTCGCTGGGATTCATCTATTGTGGTCATTCTTGCTTCTAATTCTTCCACGGTTTGGGATTGGAGAGTTAATTCTTCCTCTTGGTCGTTGACAAAAATTTCCAAGCGATCGAGGTCTGTTTGTAGATTGTTAACTAAGCTCTCCAATTCTTCCAAAGGCATTTTTTCAAGAGCTTCTAGATCGATTTTACCATCAAAATCTAGGTCTGCTGCTTGGGCGAGACGAAAAAGCATTTGTCGAGTAGAATCAGTGGTTTGTAGGGTGAGGTTAAGGCGATCAAATAATTCCTGTTTTTGACTCAGAACAGTTTCTTGTATTTGTAGTTGTATTTTCGTTGTTTCCAAAGCACTGCGACTTATCTGTAATTCCCTGGCTCTTTGTTCGAGATGATTGAGCATTTGTTCGTTGGCGACCTGACGATTTTCTACAGCTTTTTTCTGCTCCTCTAAACTCTGCCAACAACTATTTAAAATTGTCTGTTGTCCCTGCACAGATTCAAGAGTTGAATAGAGAATTTGTGAGGGAGAATTGCCCAGATCGTGATTATTAGCTAAACTCTCCGCTAGAGAACGAATAAATTGTTGTTGTTCTGGGGAAAGATTGGGGGAGGAGTTGAAATTTATTTGTTCTTCTTCCAGGTGTCGCTGTTGCTCGATCAATTGTTGTTTTAGGTTTTCCAGTTCTTGTCTTTTGCCCTCTAAATAATCGAATTCTGCTTCTATTCGCTCAATTTGCTCAATTCTTGCCTCCATTTCCATTTTCTGGCGGTTGAGAATCTCGCTTTGATAGGTGAGGGATTGTTTCCACTGATCGATTTTCTCTTGATCTTCCTTATTGCGCTCCATCAAACGGGAAATCTTTTGCAGTTGTCGCACCATCTCTGCTCCCGCTAATTCTGGGTTTCCTTGCAGTTGACGATTATCGCTCAAATTCACCAAGAGAAGCGCACCTTCTCCTCTGAAGTTAGTTTCGTCGTAGGTTAAGATATCGTTCCCCACTATGGCACTCCACGTCTGATCTTTATGCTGACAGGCCAATAGTTTCAATTCGATTTTGTAACCGCTGATAAAACCTTTAGTCTGTTTTTTTACTTCTGCAAGGTATAGCACGAGTAGTCTTCCTGTGTGATGAAAGTTTTTGTAATTGGTTTTAGAGAGAGTTGATGATCGAGGCTGGGAGCGGCCTGTCTATGGTTTCAGTGTACCCATCGGCTGCCAAAAAATTTTTAATTTCTATCATTCGAGTTTTTCTTTTTGAGACATACATTTGTTCTCAATTTTTCCTCTTACCCACTGGAAAATTTTTAATTTTTGAAGATTTTTCAGCATCAATTTACTGAGCTGGTCTCAAAAAATTTGGCAGTCAATCTCATAAATCGGCTGATGTTTTCTGACCCCTTTTACCTCTGGCTGCAGTTTGAATAAGCTGACCACACATCTAAATTATCGGTTAAGACGGCGTGAAAGCGAGAGGCAAGGATAGAAAGCTAGACCTTTTGTACTGAAAATTGCCAAGGCTAGTTTAAATGCAGCAAAGCTTACTGAAAAATATCTTACATAATTAGCTTATCAGATTTATTATTAGTGACAAGAGGAAGGAAGACAGCGTTTCTCCTCAAGATGAAGTATGACGAGATTTGGCATCATCTGCAGACTAACACCTCAAACCAGAGACTTCCTACCTCACCATTAAGATAACTGCTCTAGGTTATTCTAGACTAAAAGAAATAGCGTCTAGTGGGGGAGATTCCGAGAAATTATGCAAGGAAGCTTCAATGAGATTGACATTCCCAGTATTTTACAATTGATTGAATTAGGACAAAGAACAGGAGAACTATTGATGACGATCTGAGTATTGGTGAAAAAGTCGAGAGTATTTTAGAAAATTCCAACTATTCCTGGGGTCTTTTTCGTGAGAAGCTCTCGCTCAGGCTATAGAGATCGAAGCTGCTCTCATTCTCTGGGATATCGCCCTACCAAAACTCGACGATTTAACCAGTCAAGGGGGGGGCTGCTGGCAAGGGTAACAGCCAAAATGGTGGGGGCAACCGATTATTTAAGCAAACCTTTGAGCGAAAATGAGTTATGACTGCTGGTTGAGAGGGAAACCCCCTGATAAATTTCAGATTGCGTTGGAGGCAAAAAATGGGAGCAATTTCGGAGCATCGGGTCAACGGGAACTATTATCGCGCCTCTTTTTCCATTGTTATCCTTGGTGGCCTAGCTAGGTAGGGAGTTATGAGAGAAATATTGCTGGTAGAAGACAGCCAAACGCAACGGGAACTGATCTGTGATCTACTCCGCAATAGCGGCATTAAGGTCACGATCGCCAAAGATGGGTTGGAGGCCCTCGAACATATTCAGAGAGCCGATCCCGATCTCGTTGTCCTCGATATCGTCATACCCGGCATGAATGGTTATGAGGTGTGTCGTCGTCTCAAGTCGGATCCAAAAACCAAAAATATCCCCGTGGTCATTTGTTCTTTGAAAGGGGAAGTCTTTGATCGCTATTGGGGCAGGAAAATCCGAGCCGATGCCTATATTGTCAAACCCTTTGAACCGATTGAGTTCATTTGCACTGTTAAACAACTGCTGCGCCGATAAAATCGCCTTCACCAGGGACAGTCTAGTCATGGTATAGGTCGAGACAGCTAAAAACGCCGCCCCAAATATTACTTACAAGAGAACAAAACAAATGCTTAACAACGCCGATTTTTTTACTGGTGACGCTCAAAATATCGCCCCTAACCATCAGGAATTACAAACTCCCGTCGGTGAACTGCACTTGCGATTTTATCTACCCTCTCAGGACGAGTTTGCCCTTAGTGCTGTGGGCATTCGCGAGGTGATGCAGCAACCACTCGATCGCATTACCCCAATTCCCAATGCTTCACCCTTGCTCCTCGGTGCGATCAATCTTCGGGGTCAAGTGATCTGGGTGGCGGATCTCGGTCAATTTTTGGGGGATAACAGCAACAGCCGCTTAAATACTGATCGATCCGAAATTCCCGTAATTGTGATTGAAGAACAGGAAACGATCCTCGGTTTAGCGGTGCAACGTTTGGGAGATATGAAATGGCTCGACCCAGATAAATTAGGTAGTGCCGTCAGTATTCCCGATCAGATCGCCCCCTATGTGCAGGGAGAGTGGATTCTGGGCCAAGAATTAAAAAAAACCTTAAGACTACTCGATCATCTAGCCATACTCCGTTCTGCCCGTTGGGCGGCTTAAAACCTCAAAAAAATAGCAGAATAGCATTTATAGTAATTATTTCTTGAAACCACTAACTACTTGATCACTTTATCTTTACTAGGGGAGGGGCAAATGCCGTCAGGGAAAGAATACGCGAAACTCTATGGAAAGGCTAACACCGCCTATTGCCAGGGCAACCTTGAGGGTGCCGCCGTCATTGTCAAAGAAATGATCAGCAAGTATCCCGATGATCCCAATGTCCTGCTTTTACAGGGACACATTTATGTAGGACTACAACAATACAGCTTGGCCGAGGGACGTTACGAAAAAGTGCTGGAATTGGCTAAAAATTCTGCCAATTTCTTTGATCTGGTAGATTATGCTCGACGGGGTCTCGAGCAGATTCAGCAATTGCGTTTTGAAGCCGAGAATGGAGATTTTATGATCGCTGCTGCGGAAAGCATTGCCTACAGCGAGGCAGCTTTCGATCCTAGTCAAGGTTTCAGCAATTCTTTGTCTAGGGGGTCGCAAGCGGCTGGTATCGAGCGGCAACAGGAGGTAATGGACTGGGATAGTGGTCTTTTCAATGACGAGGATTTCGGAGAGCCTACGGCGGGTACAGTCAATTCCTATGGCGATGATTTTGGGGAATCGGAGGAAACCGCCTTTAGTTCCCTTATCCTGGCCAGTTCCGGCTCTTACGGTTCCCATTTGTCCGGCGATTCTGGGGATGGAGAACTCCCTTTCCCCTTTTTAGAAGCAGAGGAGATTGACTCGCTGCAGGAAGGGTGGGGCGGTGGGTTAGGGTCAACGGGAGAAGCCGCTTTTATGGCTTCCTCTGACTGGCGGGAAAATCCCGTCACTGGGAGAGATCAGGAGTTATCCTATGCCGATACCCTAGAAGCAAGCACTTTTACCATTGATCCGCACCCGAACCACCGACAAGCGGCGAAAACTGACCTTAATCAGGGCATAGTCACTCAAAAAAGATACGAGGAGAAAGAAACCGGAGATTTTAGGGAACCAAAACTCAATAATGAGGATTTAGACGGTTTTTCCCAACTGCATCTGACGGATATAGGCGAAGAACTGGGGGAATCGGAGCTATTTACCCGTTCGGGAGAGGAAGCTTTAACTGCTGGTTTTGTCCCCGAACCCAGTGCGCGCCTTAATGCCAGTTCTGCTCTGGGAGAGCCTAGTTTTAATCCTTCTCGTTTAAAAATCCTCGATGACAAAAAAGATAGTCATCTTGGCCCTGTTTCCGAGCGCCTGCTCGGGCCAGTGGTGGAAGTCAATCCGGGCAAATTAGCCTTTTTTGTCAATGCTTCTTTAGGCAAAAAACAACTAATCCTAGCGGCTTTAGCGGGTATTACCCCTGTAATCTTAATTTTTGCCGTTAGTACCACCTCTTGGCTATTTTCTCTATCGGCTGCCAAACCGGGCCCGAATAGCAAGGAAAAAACCGAAAAAGTTGCCCCGAAACCAGCCCCAGCCAGCCTTTCCCCTTTCAGTCAACCGGTACTAACCGAGATGTTATTAACTGGACTGGGAGCTTTTGCCCTAACTTGGCTAGGTTTACAGTTGCTCATTAGTCAAATTAAGCGCAGTCTCGACGATTTACAAAGCCAATTCGATCATTTCTCGCAAGGTAATTTTAACGCTAAAGCGACGATCTACTCGGAAGATGAATTCGGTCAACTGGCCAATCGTTTCAATCAGATGGCCCGGGTGGTGGCAACTACCACCACGGAGACCCAACGCCGCGCCGCCGAAACGGAACAGGAACGGGAAGATCTACAAAGGCAAGTGATTCGACTTCTCGATGATGTGGAAGGAGCGGCTCGGGGAGATCTGACCGTGGAAGCGGAGGTAAGTGCCGATCTTTTAGGGGCGGTGGCCGATGCTTTTAATTTGACTATCCAAAACCTGCGCGAAATTGTCCGACAGGTGAAAAAAGCGGCAAAACAGGTGAATCAAGCCAGTACCAATAGTGAATCTTTCGCCCGCAATCAGTCTAGCGATGCCCTGCGGATGGCGGAGGAATTAGCAGTCACCCTTAATTCGGTACAGATGATGACCGACTCAATTCAACGGGTGGCAGAAAACGCCAGAGAAGCCGAAGAAGTCGCCCGCACTTCCTCGATTACCGCCCTAAAGGGGGGTGATTCCGTGGAAAGAACCGTGGCGGGAATTCTGCAAATCCGCGACACGGTATCAGAAACGGCGCGAAAAGTCAAGCGTTTGGCGGTAGCTTCCCAGGAAATCTCGAAAATTGTCGCGGTAGTCTCTCAGATTGCCTCGCGGACTAATTTATTGGCTCTTAATGCCTCGATTCAAGCGGCGCGAGCGGGAGAGGCGGGCCGCGGTTTTGCGGTTGTGGCCGATGAGGTGCGTCAGTTGGCCGATAGAGCTGCTAAATCTCTTAAGGAAATTGAACAGATCGTTGTACAGATTCAATCAGAAACGGGTTCGGTAATGATGGCGATGGAGGAAGGGATTCAACAGGTTATCGATGTCACCGAGCGCTCGGAACAGGCCAAGAAGTCCTTAGAAGATATTATCCAAGTTTCTAACCGCATTGATACGCTGGTGCGATCGATTACCGCCGATACGGTCAAACAACGGGAAAATTCCCTCAATGTCGCCCAGGTTATGCAGTCGGTGGAGTTAACTGCTCAGGAAACTTCCCAAGAATCCCAACGGGTGGCGGGTTCTTTGCAAAAATTGGTGAGTATCTCCCGGGAGCTGCTTTCTTCGGTAGAAAGGTTTAAGATAGACTCGGAAGATAATTAATAATCGATGAGTGGTAATCAGTGGGTTATTGATTAGCCGCTATCCCTCAAGATTGACCGCTAGAGTGAGTAAAGTTATGCCTAAACTTAGTCTCTGCATGATTGTCAAAAATGAAGCCGAAAATCTCCGGCGCTGTTTGGATAGCGTTAAAGGGGTGGTGGATGAGATGATCGTTATGGATACGGGTTCGACCGATGATACGATTGCTATTGCTAAAAGTTACGGTGCCATAGTTCCTAGCTACGATTGGCGGGGGAATTTTTCCGATGCCAGAAATGAGGCTTTAAAATATGTTACTGGCGATTGGATTTTAGTCCTTGATGCTGATGAGGAATTAAATCCCGCTATCGTACCGAAAATGCGTCGGGCAATGGAAAAAGAGGAAAATTTAGTGATTAATTTAATCCGCCATGAAATCGGAGCCGTACAATCACCCTATTCTCTAATTTCGCGGCTATTTCGCCGACATTCTCAAGTTACTTTTACCCGACCCTATCACTCAATTATTGATGATAATGTGGCTATTTTATTAAAAAAAGAGCCTGATTGGAAAATAGTTGAACTGCCAGAAATTGCTATCTTTCACTACGGTTACACCATCGATAAAATAGCCAGCTTAGATAAGTTTGAACGGGCAAGAAAAGCCATGGAGGGCTTTTATCAGCAGCATCCCCACGATCCCTATGTGTGTAGTAAATTGGGAGGGTTATATCTAAAGATTGGCAGGGATAAAGAGGGTTTTAAGCTGCTCAAACACGGTTTAAAATGCCATGGCTCTAATCCGCATATTTTATATGAGTTATATTATCATCTCGCTAATTATTATTATTCAGTGGAGGAATTTAAGCAATCAGCCGATAATTTTATTAAAGCGATTAAGCAGCCAATTTTAGATAAATTAAAACTGGGGGCCTATAATAATTTAGGTTGGTTATTATACGAAGCAGAAAAATACGAAACTGCTTTATCTATCTTTGAGAAAACCGTAGAAATTGATTCTATTTATGCCGATGGTTACTATAATTTAGGACTGGTTCTCAAACAACTGCACCGGCTACCAGAATCGATTAAAGCTTATAAAAAAGCTCTCAAGTTAAACCCCGATAATCCCGCTATTTACCAAAATCTAGGGGTGGCTTATATAGCTTTCGGTAGTTATAATGAGGCGATCGAGATTTGGCAAAAAGGGCTACAATTATTGCAAGATCAGGGTAATGTATCTCGCGCTGAAATGCTGCAAGAAACCCTAGAAGCTCTGGGAGCAAGTGTATTGAGGGATGAACAGTAACTGTTCACCGTTGTCGCGAAGATTGGGAGCAGCCACTGTACTAAAATTCTCAATAGGCAGTTGAAATGCAGTACATCTGATTGCTAAAACCCTGTCTAGTCAACTCCTGTGAGGATTTTTCCGAATTAATTCTTAATAGGATTATCGAGGGGTTAGACGCTGAAGACTTAGGGGGTTTTGATAGAAATTATCAAGAGATAATTGCTGCCGTGTAATTGACCTTGACAAGAAATGCTATAATTTCCTAGTAAGGGGAGGGAATTAATCCCTCTCGGTGTTGCCGTCGCACAATTTTGTCGGTTGCCAGTTCTCGTCAGCTTGTTTGTCAAATATACCAATTCTAGTTTGAATCGGTGCTGTTATGTCAAGATTCAGGGTTTCTGGCTGCAACGGAACTGAAAAATCAAATAATCTATTCCATCAAATCTTCTTACCTTGGACAAAAATAATGAAATTCGAGGAAATCCAAGAGATTCTTAATCGGCAACTGCTCAAGCTTGAGAATCGCTGTCTCAATGACACAGAACAATTATTATTGCGAGGACTTTGGCAGAAAAAGAACTATCAAGAAATTGCCCAAGAAAACGGTTATAGTAGCAGCTATCTTGCCAATGTAGTTGCCCCAGGACTCTATGATAGACTCTCGCAACTGATCGGAGAACCGATCAATAAGAAAAATTTTTTACCTAGACTACAATCTCATTTTAGCAACTCCACATCGCTTCAGTATTACGGTAATGAATATCCCGAGAATGAGCGTCCAGAATACCCAGATGCTCCTGTTCCCTATAATTCTTATTATTATCTAAAACGAACAAAACTTGAAGCAAAAATTATCGAGGAAATCGGACAATCTGGGGCGTTAGTACGCATTAAAGCTCCCAACAAATGGGGGAAAACGTCTTTATTATTAACAGTTTTAGAGGCTTGTCAACAGCAATTCGGTTATCAAATTGTTAGTTTAGATTTACAAAAAGCAGACCAAGACATCATAGCAAATTTTAACAAGTTCTTACGCTGGATCTGCCGTAATTGCGCTCGGCAGTTGAATTTAGAAGCCAAATTAGATGATTATTGGGATGAAGATATAGGAATTAAAATGAGTTGGACAATTTATTTTGAAGAGTATATTTTACGAGAGATAAAACAGCCACTGGTATTGGCTTTAGACGAAGTGCATCGAGTCTTTGAACATCCGAAAGTAGCGGAAGATTTTTTACCTTTAATCCGAGCTTGTTATGAAGAATCTAAGCGATCTCCCCTGTGGCAGAAATTACGTTTAATTATTGTTCAATCCACAGAATCTTATGTTTCTCTGCGATTAGAACAGTCTCCTTTTAATGTGGGATTACCCATAGAGTTACAGGGTTTTGGTCAAGAACAAGTGGCAGAATTAGCCAAAAAATATCAATTAAATGAATTAGCAACCAACGAAATTCAACAGTTGATCGACTTAGTGGGGGGACATCCTGCCTTGATTCATTTAGCGATTTATCATCTTAGCCAAGAGCAAATCACGATGCCAGATTTAATCAAATCAGCAACTACATCAACGGGAATTTATTCCTCTCATTTACAGCTGCACTGGGTCACTTTACAAAAACAACCCGAACTTGCCGGTATTTTTCAACAGATTTGTCAAGGGAATCAACCAATGATAGTCGATCCAATTATTGCTTATAAACTTAATAGTATGGGTTTAATTAAACTCAGAGAAAATCAAGCAATTGTCAGCTGTCAGTTGTATCAAAAGTACTTTATAAGCCAATATACTGGTTCAGTATAAATAAATTTTTGAACCATGGTATTAAGACAGTGATCGCTCAAGCCAATCATTATTAAATATCGTCTGATAAATCCGATTATGAACGTCCATTTTTCCATGGCGTTTTACCACTAATCCAGATAAAAATAACTCAGGTAAATAGGGATTGTTATCAATCTGTATTGCTTCTTGATGGAGGATTTGTCGATACAAGGTTAATAACTGGGGTCGGTTTGGACTTTGAAGAAGGCGATCTTGAATGGTTTTTAAATGTTCAGGTTGATCCTGCATCTCCCAATCTTGAATAATTTTTTCTGCTACTAAGTTGGCCAACCATTGTTCTTCTTGATTAGAGGGGATTGGTTGCTCACTATCCCGCATCAGTTGACAGAGTTTTTGAGTTAAGAAAGGTTGCCCTCCCGTCCAGCTTAAGACTTGTTTGAGCATTGTCTGAAGATTACTGACTTTTTCTGTTAACCCATATAATAAAGGTTGAGCTTCGTGTTCTTTAAAACTTGCTAATTCAATAGCGTTACCAATATTAAAAGGTGTTTTCTGGGGGTCAGTAATTAAAGCTGAAGGTGTGGTAGCACCAAAAAAGGCAAAAGTTAGCTCTTGAAATTGAGGTTGAATCGCTCTCTGGTTATAAAAAGAACGAATTAAAGCAAAAAAGTCAGAGACATCAAATTTTAACCCTAAAATGCTATCAATTTCATCAATAAATATAACAGTCGATTTGCCAGATTGCCGCTGATTAAAATCGTCATTAACTAGAAGAAACTCTTCCATAAATTGTCCTAATCGTTGTACAGGAGGCAGGTCTAATTGTTCACTCCACCAAGCTTTAAAAGTTTTCAATTGTTTGATTAATCCAAAACTGCGGAGCAAATCAACGGCTAATCCTTTATACCATTGTTCGGGGGTAATATTGTCTGTTCCTAGCCGAGTTAAGTCAATTACTGCACATCTAATTCCCTCCTTTTGTAATTGGCTCATCATCCGAACCATTAAGCTAGATTTTCCCATTTGACGTGCATTTAAAACATAGCAAAATAGACCTTGTTTGAGAGCTTTATAAAGATTGCGATCAGCTTGTCGCACCACATAATTCGGTGCATCCATCGGTAAACTGCCCCCCACTTGATAGACAAATTTGGGAGGTTGTTCAGCACTTTTAAGTAGGTCATTTTCAAAGATAAGTTCTGCTTGGGTTGCTTTCAGTACCTCTAAAGTGTTTGTGAGTTCTTTTGTCCGTTCTTCTACTCTTTGTTCTAAGGTTTGATAGAGTCTGGAGTTATCAATAGAGATAGCAGCTTGAGCTGCTAGAATATTTAATAGTTCAACTCTTTCTGAGGTAAATGCGCTGGTTGTTAAATTATTTTCTAAATAAACAATTCCTTTTAATTGACCTTGATTGAGTAAAGGAGTACAAAGAATGGATTTAGTTTTTTTAGCCACAATATAATAATCATTGGTAAATTGACCTGATGAAGTGGCATCATTTAAAACGATAGTTTCTTTTGTCCGAGCCACATAGTAAATAATACTGGTGGGTAAGATAGGAATTGAGTTATCATGGTCGATAGATTCTATGGGAATCGGCTGTAAGATATTAAGCGTTTCTTGATCAATTGTTCCTTGAGCTTCAATGACCCAATTTCCTTCCTGTTCTAAAATCAGACAACTTTTCTGCGCTCCTGCATTTTCAATGACAATTTTCATTAAATTTGTTAGGAGATTTTCTAGTTTAATTTCTCCAGAAATCGCTTGCCAGGCTTTAAGAATAGTGGTTAAATCAAGAACTGCTCCATCATTACCAGTAGTTGAAATAGTGGTACTCAGTCCTTTAGATTTGTTTTGATTGCTGATGCCTAATAAATATTGAGGGTATTCTTCTTCTAATTGTTTAACTTTGGCCTTTGCACCCCAACGAATGTAACAATGATAAGCATTTCTGAGGTATAATTTCCCGATTTCTTCTCTACCTAAAGTAAAATAAAATTCAGAGGCACGCTCATACGCTAAAGCCTCTTCATGGATAAATTCATATTTTTTTGCTCCTTGAATGGCTTTTTCATAAAATTCTTGAGCTTTCCAGTTTTGACCTAAGACTCTCGCTTTTTCTGCTTCAACTAGATCATATTTATGTTGAAAATTTGCTGGACAATGACTAGACCATATTGCCATCTTCTGCTGATTGTTATCTACTTGTTGTAGTAATTTTCTTTGATCATTTTGCTCTGTGTCATGATAATAAGCTAGAAAACTCAAAGATGAATAGAAATTATGTTGAGGAGAAATCAAAAATGAGTTTATAGTTGGGTTTGAAATATATTTAAGTCCTCTTTCTCCATAAGTAACTGCCGACTTGTAAATCTTAAGAAGATAAAATAATAATAGTTTAGCAAAGTAAATCAGAAAAAGTAACCATTCATTGTTAGTCTGATTTAATTGGTCTAAAACTGCATTTTCTTCTTCAGTGGATTTACCGACAAATAAAGCAATTTCTTTTTTTAAGCTTTTTTGTAAATTATTGACTATATTATAAGAAATTTCTTGGTAAAAAGAGGAAAAAGTTTGCTTGAGTTTTTTAATAACTCGATTATACTTGATATATTCCTGTTCAACTTCTTCCAAATGATAACCTCCCAACAGTCTATAAATACAATAGTCTATAGCTACATAAGAGGCAAACTGGTTATCCCCTACATCTAAACCGATTTGAAAACTCTTTAGTAACTCGTTATCGATCTCTTTATTTCTCAGATACTCTTTCCAGTGATATATACATCCATAATGTGTCTGTATAATAAGAGCTTGTACTTGACGAATATTATATTTATCGAGCAATTTAAGGGCTAATTTACCAAATTCATATCCTAAATTATAATTATTGATAGAGCCACATAATATCATTCCATAGTAGCTATATGTTGCTGCTGATTCAGGAGAATTTCCATGGTTGATAAATAAATCAATCTGTTTGAGGATTATTTTTATATGTAATAGGGGATCAGTAGTTGCCGTCGAAGACATTATTTGTTGTAAGATTTGAATGGCTTTAAGCTTATAGGGATCAGTCATAACAGGAAGGCTTTCTAAATCGTCAATTTTCCTTTTTTGTAGAATTAAATTTAAGGACTTATTAATGCTTTGATTAATATTACTTTTGCCATTTCTTCTATAAATTAAAATTCCCAGTTCTTTCAAAGTTTTTAAAGCGGTATCAATCGCCTGATCAGGTTGAAAATTTGCATAATAAAATTCAATCTTTATCTGATATGTTTTGACTTTATCTAAGATCGATTTAGCTTGGTTAATAATGATATTTGAATAAAATAAAATTTGCTGAAATTCTGTATTAAGAAAGAGAGAATGTAATTTTTCTTCATGAAGTTCTAAAGTCAATTGATACTGCTCACTCCAACTATTAGTTGTTAATAAACTGAGACCAGAATCTAAATACTTTAATGCTGTTTCATAAGCAGTTGATGCTTTAGCTTTTTTAGCAGCTTTAAGATTTAATTCTGCCAAATTATCTTTTTCTTGTTGCTCGGTAATTAGCTCAGAACCTTCATTAAGTTGATTAACAATTTCAAAAATATTGTTTAATAATTCATCGTCTGTAATGTTTTTTAGCAGTAGGCGACCAATTTGTAGATGAGTCCTTTTCTTTTCTTCCTCTGGAATTAAAGAATAAACTGCTTGCTGCACTCTGTCGTGTAAAAATTTATAGGAAACACAGTTAGAATACCCACCCAAAGTTTCAGTTTCTAAGAGTTGCCTCGATAATTCTTTTGAATCCCAGAGTAGAGCTAGTTTATAGTTATTATCTAATGGTATTACTAACCCTTTATCAAGGGCTAATTGTAGTTGTTGAGCCGTAATATGTTGAGATGTATTATTTACAATAGAAAGAGCTTCTAGACTAAATTGATTACCAATACAAGCGGCTAATTTTAGAATATTTTGAGTTTTTTGAGCTATTTTTTTTATTTTATGGGTCATTAAATCAACGACATTATCGGTAATTGATAGACTTTTAATTTCGGTAAGATCCCATTGCCAATAACTTTGCTTATTATTTTCCAATTTAGTAGAGGAAGGATTAAATATTATGAAACCATCTTGGTATAAAGAATAGAGAAACTGAGCGATAAAAAAGGGGTTTCCACCTGTTTTCTGTGTCACCAAATCTGCCAAAGGCATAGTAACTTCTATCGAACAACTTAAGGTATCAGCAATTAATTGATTAATGTGCTTCATCTGCAAAGGAGCAAGAGTAATTTTCGATACAGAAACTTGTGATTGCTGAATTTTCTCTAAAGTATTCATTAAAGGATGAATCGAACTAACTTCATTATCTCGATAGGCTCCAATTATCAGAAAATATTTAATGTCAGAATCTGATATTAATTGTTCAATTAAGTTTAAAGAGGGTAAATCTGCCCATTGTAAATCATCGATAAATATCACTAATGGATTTTCTTTTTGAGAAAAAACATTGACAAATCGTTTAAAAAATAAATGAAATCTATTTTGACTTTCACTTCCTCCTAATAGTTCAACAGGTTGCTGTTTGCCAATAATTTTTTCAACTTCGGGAATAACATCGATAATAATTTGACTGTTCTTACCCAATGCTTCCAAAATTTTCTCTTTCCAAGCTTGCAGGATATTTTCTGGCTCACCTAGAAGTTGACGGATTAAGATTTGAAAGGCTTGAGAAATAGCTGAATAAGGAGTATCTCTTTGTAATTGATCAAATTTTCCTCTAATTAATCGCCCTTGTTTATATGTAACTTGTTGGTAAATTTCATGAACTAAAGCTGATTTCCCAATCCCTGAATAGCCAGAAATGAGGATCATTTCAGTGGTTCCTTGGCTAACCCGATCAAAAGCCTTCAAAAGTTGAGTAACTTCCCGTTTTCGACCATATATTTTTTGAGAAATCTGAAATTTCTCAGTCAGATCCTGACCACCTAAAGAAAACTGAGCAATCTGTCCTAACGTCCTTAATTGGTGAAGACAGATTTCTAAGTCAGCTTTAATACCCAAGGCAGTTTGATATCTTTTTTCTGGGGTTTTTGCGAGCAGTTTGTTAATGATATTAGAGAGAGTTAAGGGAATCTCTGGAATGAGTTGATGAACAGGTAAAGGTTGTTGGGCAATATGACAATGAACTAACTCCATAGGATCGGTGGTTTCAAAGGGCAATTGATTGGTTAAAAGTTCATATAAAGTAACTCCAAGGGAATAAAAATCACTACGGTAATCTAGACCTCGGTTCATTCTCCCTGTTTGTTCTGGGGCAATATAAGCTAAAGTCCCTTCTAATTGGTTAGGAGGACAAGCTGTGAAAAATTCTTGGGATAAACGGGTGGAAATACCAAAATCAATGATTTTCAGTTGTTCGCTTTCAGGGTTATAGACAATATTAGATGGGTTAATGTCTTTGTGAATAATATTAGCCTGATGAATAGCAGCTAACCCCTCAGTTATTTTAATAGCGATCAAAAGAAAGTTTTCCAAATTTAACTTATCTTGAGATAGTAATAACTCTAAAGATCGACCTCCAAAATCTTCTAAAAACATTATCAAACTATTATAGTGTCGCTGTAAATCATAAGCTTTAACAACACTGTCTATGTTCAAAGAACGGATAATTTCATATTCCTGTCGATAACGGGTAATCTCTGAAGGAGTTGGATAATTTTCTTTAAGAATTTTAAGAATAATCGGTTGAGCATTTGCCTTAAAAATACCTCGATAGACTAGAGAACTAGAACTTTCATAAATTTTTGTGATTAGTTGATAATCTTTCATAACTCACTTTTTAATAACGTTTTTACTTATTTTCTACCATTTGAGCGGAAAAATGTCCATTAAACTCTTAGATCAGACTTGAGAATAAATTTCTGTCACCGTTGTGGTTAGCACTGAGTATCCATCTTTTAGTTCTTGATGAATTATTTGCGATTTCCACATCTCACAGTCTTGACAAGCTCTTCTTTTTTCTAATTGATTAAGAATTAAATCTTGTCGTAGTTGCTGGAATAACTCTCCCGACCAAATATCTTGTAAAGTTTGTTGATTATAATCCCCTAAACTTTCAATCTCTTGATCAAAACCTAGTCTAAATAAGGTTTCTATACAGTAGTAGATTTTGCCATTGGGTAAAACTGCCATTTCCAGAAAAGGGAATAAACAAGTCCAGCGCCCTTGCGCTTTTTGTTGATAATATTGGAGAGATTTTTCTACCCCTTGATTGTGTTTTTTTAGTCGCATATTATTTTCTTGATATTCAGCAATATTAAGGATAAAAACACTATTAACTTTTGATAACCAACGATTTAAAAATGCTTCTTCTTCCTCAAGATTAACATTGTAATTTCTGACAAAAGAGGTTCTAATTTCGCAGTCAATACCCAACTGATCTCTAATTCTTAACAGATCAATTGTATTGGATTCGACCTGACTTAAATCTCCACCTCGAATTCTTAAATAAGTCTCTGGAGTCGCCGCATCAAGACTAATATCAATACTGGTTAAACCCGATTTTAACAGAGCTTTAATATAAGTTTTATTCAGAAGTTGACCATTAGTAGTTAGATGAACTTTTGGAACACCTTGCTGTCGGCAAAGTTGAATAAAGTCTATAAGTTTAGGATGAAGTAATGGTTCTTCAACACTACCTATTACAATGGTAGTTGCTGCTTTTCCACAGTCTGCTGCTAGTTTTTCCATCATCTCCCAAGACATGACTTTTTTCTTTTGAAAAAAATCTGTAGTATGATTAGACTTTATCGAAGAACTATGATAGGGACACATAACACACTTAAGATTACAAGTGTTACCAACAACAACTCTGACATAAGAAGGTGCGATCGCTTTTCCATAATGACAACTAAAATAATGTAACTGCTCATCTCTATCTATTGCCGATAGTAAAACTAATGGAATAGGCTGAGGTTGAATAGTTTGGCTTGTTAGGAATGTCTCTATGTGGGGTTGTAATTGATGCCAAATATCACTTAATTCTTGGGGATATAAATACGCTAGTATAGGATAACTAGGCAAACCCAAATCTGAAAGAATGGGTAAAGTTGGCTGAAAAACAACAACCGCATATTTATCCTTAGTCGTCATTAGCAATTTTTTGATACTATGAGGATGCAAAGGAATATTATGGGAGGGAATCTCAAGAATTCTATCTGAAAAGATAGAAGTATTTATTGTCAGATCGGATAAAAGGTTCTGAGGATCTTTAATAATCATTTTTTGACCAATTTAACGATAAAATCCCCACCCTTTAGGTGAGGCGAGCAATTCTTATTTTTGTTCAATTAGTTTGCAAGGCTTCTAGGAACAAGTTGTCGGAATATAAGGATTGTCGGCAAAATATTTCCCTGGTTTTCGGTTTGATATCCAGTCGGACAAATCATCTGCATTTAAAGTGGCATTTCCCCATGACGGCTCAGGTGGATAGGGAATAATCATTTTAAACAACTCTGGTGCATTGTTATCTGCATCCAATATTTGACCAATAAAGCTACTATACGTCACTTCAAATAAGTAACCCAAGCTTGGGTTTTGCTCTCCCAGTTCATATTCATCAAAGATTGGAAAAATATATTCATCGGGTGGTTTACCTTGTGGAAAGAAGACTTGTTTCAGTAAATAAGCTGGATCAGATTCATCAACGGTTTCTAGTGGTTGTTTGGGATTAGCTCCAAACAATTTTTTGAGGTGATCAGCATTCTTTCCTTTTTTCAATCCCTGGTCTGAGGTCGGATGTTCAAAATAAGTCCTTAAGAGATTGGCCACTCTCTTTTGCTCGGCGTATTTCTCTTCATTTTCATCAGCCCATCGCCAAATATAAGCAATAATTTGAGAAACTTGTTTTGACTGTTGATAAAGACGCTGTAAAAAATTAATGTGTGGGGATTTATGTTTCATTTGATGAGCGGCTTCATTAACTTTTTCTGCCTTGTAGAATAAGCTACGAGTTTCAAACATAAGTGTGCTTCCTTTTTGAGAAATTAAATTGGACAATAAAATCGCTGAGGATTTTCCCAAACGATTTTTTTGACTATCTCCTGAGATAAGTTGTCTTCAAGTCCTATAACTTTTTTTACCGCATCAGCCTGATGATCCATGTGAGGATAATCAGACCCGAAGATTAAGTTATCAGAACCGATAAAATCAATGACCTGAGCCAAACAAGGTTCAGAGGGTTCCCCTGCAATGTAACACTGACGGCGGAAATACTCCGATGGTAGTAATTTTACCCGATCTTGGACTTCCCAATGTAAATTTTTATACTCCTCGTCAAGCTTCCATAACCAATAGGGAAGCCAACCACACCCTGACTCTAGAAACGCCACCCTCAGCCTCCGATGACGTTCTAAAACCCCCCCTTCAATTAAGGCTAACAGTGCCATCATTTGTTCCATCGGGTGAGAACAAGCATGAAGCGCAAACCGACTATTAAACCGCTCTGCACCAGTGGTGGGTAAGCGGCTATGAGTGCCTTCATGAATTCCTACAGCCATGTCCAAATCCTCGCAGGCCGCCCAAAAGTGTTCATAGGCTCGATCGCTCAAAATTCTGCCTTTAACGGGATTAGGGCGCAAAAAAACCGCCTTCCAGCCCAAGTTCGCCATGCGGTGTAGCTCTTTGACCATATCTTCGGGATCATGTTGATTGACTGCAGCCACTCCTTTCAGTCTAGCCGGGTCATAGCTACAATATTCTTCATATAACCATGTATTGTAGGCACGGACAAAAGCCCCCATCACTTCGGCAGGTAGGCTATCAATGGCAAATAACCACAGTCCATAGGTAGGATAAATAAAGGCCCTATCTACCCCCATTTGTACCATTGCTTGAACATGGGACTCTGGGTTATAGCGGTTGAGATAAGCATGGGGATGAGCTTGCATCATCTGCTTATTCCCTTCTGCTTGGACTTGTGGGGAGATTTTTTGACTAATCGGTTCTCCTTTGATTTTCATGTCACCAGAAGGAGCAAATTCCCTAAATTTAGGGTCTAGGTATTGGCCCCACATTGCGGGGGGTTCAATGACGTGGGAATCAGCATCAATAATTTTGTACCCGTTGAGCATAGCGATTTTTCGGCAATTTTCTACCTAAATTATATTTGATTGGGAAAAAGCGATCGCTTTTTTTAGGCTTTTTTTTCATCCCCTAAAACTCCATGGATTGATTGGGTTAAACTTGATACAACACTTTATTAAACTTAACGAATGGAAGCGATTGAATTTAAAATGATTCTTCATCATGGCACAGTTGTCATTCCCCCTGAATACCCCTCTAAGTGGGAAGGTAAGGCGATCCGTGTGATACTCTGAAGGGGTTTTGAGCTTGACTCAACCTTCTAAGATACATATAATGTATGTATGACATTTGAATATGATCCCAGAAAAGCAAAAACCAACTGGCAAAAGCACGGTGTTTCCTTTGCAGAAGCTGAAATGGTGTTTTTTGATCCCCTCGCTATTCATGATCTTGATCCCGATTGTATAACAGAAGAACGTTTTATTGCAGTGGGGATGGGAAACATGGGATCACTATTAGTGGTTATTTATACTTTGCGGGGTGAAGTCATTCGCTTGATTTCCGCTCGTCGTGCTACAAAACAAGAGAGAAAAACTTATGAGAAAGGAATATGATTTTTCTAAAGGAAAACGAGGGGCGCTCATTTCCTCTCAGGGAAAAACACGCATTACCATTTATCTAGATGATGAGATTCTAGCTTATTTTCGAGAACAGGCTGAAACCGCAGGAATGGGTTATCAAACCCTAATTAATGAGGCTTTAAAACAATATATCCAATCTCCTTCTGAGCGATCGCTCACTCAGTCCGATTTACGTCGTATTCTTCGGGAAGAATTATCAGCCCTCCAATAATGTTGCTTATGATAGTTACAAGTTAGCCGATCGCTGTCTGTTTTCAAGGATTGCGATCGCTTTTTAATTTTTTCTTGTCAAAGTTTAGTTAAACGGTAAGAGGGGTAATTTTGTAAAGATGTGCTAAATTGGAAGCTTTTTGTAGATCACCTTGACGAAGGGCTTCTCGGACATCATCTAATTTTTGAGCGTCTTCTAATGATAAATAGGGCGACCATCCTTCGGGAGTCTCAATCAGTTCTACTTCCACTTCAGCCATGTACTCTCCAATGTGGATGAGTTTAATGTGAGGCTTTTTTGTCATGGTTTTCTCCTTGTAAAATCACTTGACCAACGTGCTGGATCAGGTCTATAGGCAGTGACTAGAACAGCAGGCGATTCGGTATTCTTGGCTATACCCCAAACCACATGAACGGGTTTACCCTGACTATCTTTCTGTAAGACTAGCACACAACGCCCTTTAGGATATTCCGGGTAATCTTCGAGAATGACAGCTTCTCTAATACCTGTTATCACATCCCTTACCAGAATACCGTCATTTGCTAGTTCATCGTAGCCATGGGCTGATATTTTGACTTGCCCACGGGAAAGTAAAGCCAGAACTAATTGGAAGGTTATACTCATCATCTAATCATAGCATCTCTTTATTCAAGGAAGAAGGCGATCGCTGTCTGTTTTCAAGAATTGCGATCGCTTTTTTGCTGCCTTCTTTTCATCCCCTAAAACCGCTACAAGTCAGAGGGTAAAAGGGTTTTGAGGATTTTAGCCGAATGATTAATTCATTAGTTCTACTTTCAGGGATGAGGGAGTCATACCATAAAGTGACCCTTTGAATCTAATATAAATCTAATATAAATCTCATATAAAAGTTAATATTCTGCTCAAAAAAACATATTAGAAAAGTATTAATTTTAGAGATTGCCATTACCAAAAATAAAACTTATTCTGGTATCAAAGGTGATTAAACAAATCACTTTTAACCCAAAAGACAAGGCATTTTGCTTAAGGCATTATGGCTAATCTAAAAAATTCAGAAATGGATTTTGGAGAACGTCTTAATGGGACTTAGACAAAAAAACAATCGAGAAAAGCCTCAACTCCAATCCCCGCTTGGGATTTACTTCGAGAAGCCCAAAATCGCTGAAACCCAGATAGATCAAGGAAAATCATAAATCGAGGTTAACCCTTTGTCCCGTAATGGTTTGAGCCTTTTTTGCTGACTGAAAACGCCTCAGTCCCATTAAGGGTGTAAAGACAAGAAACTTAAGGAGAAAATCATGACACAAGTGATTCAGACTGGTAAAACTTTAAAGGCAGGCACGGGAAAGATAACAATTAACTTCCCGAAACCATTTGCTCAAATTCCTGTTGTTGTTGTCTCATCTTTTTGGGAAAACGTAGGAAGCCAAGTTGGAAATATTGAGACTATAGACACAATATCTCTTGAGAGCTTCACTATAGTTAGTTCTAATGCTGCTACTAACTACTATGTGAATTGGATTGCAATTTCACAAGAGTAAGTTTGATGGCCTCTCTTCTTAGCATTAGTTGAGCGTGATCGCTCCTTATTCTCGATTAGATTGAAACAACGAAACCCAATACTAATAAAGGTGTGTTACCTTAGTGACATACCTTTTATCTATCAGTCATCAGGAGAGCTTATTTATAGCGTTTCCTGTTCGCAAGAGGTACATTCTCGATGGTGAAAAGCTTAATCAGCAAAGGTTTAACTGTGCCATACAAGTGCGAGAATCGCTATATTTTCTGCTTAGATCAGTTAAAATTGAGGGATGATCTGCCCAGAAATTGGGTTTATCTTCGTACTTAACCTTAACATGAGAGGGAATCAAAGATGCTGGCAATATCGATGTTCTATGAAATCATCGTTTATAGGTATTTTATAGATAACAAACAACACTATATACGGCACATTAACGCTAGGTATCAAGAGGATGAAGTAATTGTCTCAATCCCTGATGGTGAAGTCCTTGAAGGTTCGAGTTAAACTAAAATGATCATCATCTTGCTTGTTAACTAACGAACAATTGACAAACTGATGATCCTGTTATACTAAATTAGGTATAAACCATAATCATTAACCCCAACATGGGAGATAAACCCATTTACTGGATTGGGACGTCAAGGGAAGATATTAGAGATTTTCCTGAAGACGCAAAGCGTAAAGCAGGTTTTCAACTGAGAGCTATTCAACAAGGAGAGAAACCCAATGATTTTAAACCCATTCCCATTATTGGTCAAGGAACAGAAGAAATTAGAATTTGGACAGGAGAAACCTACAGAATCTTTTATGTGGCAAGGTTTAAAGAAGCGATTTATGTCCTTCATACTTTCGGTAAAAAAACACAGAAAACCTCGAAAAAAGAAATTGAATTGGGACAAAAACGTTATCAACAAATGATTCAATTTAGACAACAATTACAGGAGGAATAACCATGACACAATCTAACCCTATTGAGATCACTTTTGGTAGCGATAACATCTTTGAAGATTTAGGATTTAACAGTGAAGAAGCAACTAACTTAAAAATTAGAGCCGATTTGATGTTAACCTTGCGGTCTTTTATCCAAGAAAAAAGATGGACACAGCAAGAAGCCGCCACTTTTTTCGAGGAAACACAACCAAAAATTAGTGATTTAATGAATGGAGAAATTAGCCGTTTTACTGTTGATAAATTACTCAGTCTTTTAGATAAAACGGGAATGAAAGTTAAACTCGAAATCTTCACCAAGTAACTTAAAATAATCAACAATTGACCATGAACAAGGGTTACATCCACATGGGAAAAGGATTTAATTCATCTTCCGTCAAAGTCTCTTTTAACCATCCCATGCTAACAGGAACATCATATAATCTTCCTGCCCCTAAACGCTTCCACATATGACGCATTCCGGGGACAATGACTTTAGCCACTCTTAAACCAATATCAGGACGAGTCTGATCTAATACTAACATTTCCATCCCCTTTGACTCAACAATTTGCTGACACAATTTAACATCCTCTAATAAATCATCACTAGCTAATTGTAAATAATCATAACTTTTTTTTGGTATTATTTTACTATCGGGAACTAAATAAGATTGATTGCTTAACCTTGCAGTTTGCCACCATTTAACCGCCAAAGGATCAGCAGAAGAATTATAAATCGTTGTCCCATCTTCCTTAAAAGATAACACATTCGGCAAGATTTGATTAACCTCAGTTAACGCCCGACTAATAGCAATTTTCGGGTCAAAATGCGCCCCATACCCTAACAAAATGTCCTCCACTTCCCGCTCCTTTCTCGGACTAATAGCGGCAAAACAAGGGATATTCAAATCACTGGTAATATCTAACACCCATAGCTCCCGATTTAACCCCTCATAATATTGCTTTAATTGCTCAAAATATGGCTCATTAAAGCTATCTAAATTAACGGAAGGTTTAACTAATTGATTATACCACCATAAGGCCACACAATCTCGTTCCACTAACTCCATAAATCCTTGTAAAATCGCTTCCTCTATCGTATTTCCTGCAGCGCAGCCATTAGAATCAGCCCAACAATCTAAGGGTTCAGATTGAGGATAACCATAATAACAATATACCGTCGGTAAATATTTAAAATCTTCAGCAGTTAAAGACCATACAGGAGTCCAATCAATGATTCTAGTTTCATCAAAAGGTTCAGGTACTTTTTGAAACCATCCTTGATTCTTCCCATTCCATTCTTCTCGATGTTGATATTGTTTTTCACTAAAGTTCATACATTTGTTAGGATGAATAGCTTTATCTCCTAACTCTTGATAACTCGCTTTTTCTCTGATTTCATTCCCTTGAAAAACTCCCGAATAGCGCTCAATAGCTTCACAAAATCCACTTGCTTTTGCTTGACTATCTGTACGGCCTTTTCCCGCACTTCTACCTCCAATATTTTGCCGTAAACTGTCTAAATCATCAAAGACACTGCGAAAATGATGTTTCGCTACATAAGTATGAACTAAAGCATTCCCTTGTATCTTATTTAATTCTCGCACAATTCCCGTAATGGGACTGATAAGATGTTGATAGGTTCTTAAGGTTTCTTCAGGAGAACAAAAACGATGTCCCCCATCACTGGTAAAAGCCTTTTTACGATGTCCCAAAACCACAGGTAAAGGTGTTTTATTTAGAGAATATCCACAACTAGGACAGTTCGGACGTTTAACTAAAATATGCTCTTGAAATTGTAAATTTAAAGTATCATAAGTCATTATTGTTCCTTCTAAACGTTGATTTTTACCTTGAATAATCCACTTAAAAACCTCCATAGCCGTCAGATTTAAAACCGTCTGTATTGTCGCTGAAGAAAACCCTAAAGGGGAAATTAAAGAAATCTTATTTTCTCTCTGTCTAATGATAAATTCCTCCACTGGACGATTATCTCGTAATCTTTGAGCCAAACAATGCCAACAACCAGTTTTATCGGGATCAAATAAGGGACCAATCCATGCTAGGTTTCCCAGGGGATTAACTAATAACCAAGGCTTTTGCGAGGCTAAAGCTTGTTGATTAATACTCTCTAAATCAGGATGAAGATAATTATCGGTTAAAATAATGGTTAAATCCCCTTCATTTGCGACTTGAACTTGCAAGGAATTCAAAATATTGATCAAATCTTGCTGGGGAATTGAGCCTAGGCTTTTAACCGTAACCTTCAGAGATTGTAATCGTTCAAAAGCTTGGGCTTGAGAAACCTGAAGATGATGGCATAAAATTGCTAAATTAGACGGCAATAATTCTTTTTTTTCTAACAAAAACCCTCGTTTATATAACTGAAAAATCGCTTTTTGAATTGCCAAGCTATAATTAACAATAACTGCGAAGGAATTAGCATTATTGGGATTAATTTCCTGATTTTGTAAAAATTCTAACTGAAGAATTTCAATAATTTCATCAAGATTACGTTGACCATCAATTAATCTTACCAAACGATAATAAAGCGGCTCTTGGAAACAGATTGATTCTCGCTCAGATAGAAAAAATACCGTATTTGGTTCTAAGGTTTCAATTGAGTAGGCAGGATTCCAATCAAGCTGGTTGAACACAATTTTTACTCTCTTTTTAAGGGATAGTTAAGGTTGATTATATACCTATAATATAAGGTTGATAGCAGTTATCTTAATGGTGAGGTGCGAAGTTTTCGTTTTCGGGAACAGGGAACGGCGAGGGAGCAGCCCATTTATGCCAAAATATAAAAGCGATCGCTAAAATTGATTAAATTTATGCAATAGGATAGCAAATCCGCTTTTAATAGCATGATTAACTCCCAAGTTATCGATTGTTTCTCTCTTCTCCCCGTTCCCCGCTCCGGCACTCCCCACTCTCCTCTACCTTTTAAACAGGATTTGGTATCAGACCCCTAATTTCTTCCCTGCCTGAAATTTCTCAATTTCTCGGAATAAATTTGACTACCAAAATCAGGGTAAATAGCCCAAATATCAACTTAATAAAGTTTTAATAGACATTTAAGCCCTAATAGATTAATCTTACTTTTTTTAAAGCCGATATGCTGTCTCGCTAATCCTTTTAAGACTGGAAAACTTGGTATTCTGTCAGGGGTTGGCCGTGAGAGAGGTCAATTTTCAAGGATAATTTGTAACAGAGTGTTGAAAATTCCTTTAATCTTAGTTATGAGCGATCGCCCACCAGAACTAACCCTAGCCGACCAGGCCCCTGCCAACTACGAATGTCGCTCCTGCGGCTACGTTTACGACCCCAGCAAGGGAGATAGTAAAACCAACACTCCCGCTGGAACCCCCTTCGAGGAATTGCCAGAAACGTGGCGCTGTCCCGTGTGTGGTGTGCGTCGTTCCCAATTTATCAACATTGGAGCTAAAGATGCTCCTTCGGGATTCCAAGAAAATCTTAGCTATGGTTTTGGAGTCAATCGTCTGACTCCCGCACAAAAAAATATTTTGATTTTCGGGGCTTTAGCGCTAGGATTTGTTTTCTTTATTAGTTTATATGGTTTAAACTAACTCAAGCACTCATTATCTTTAATCTAACGGCTCTTGTGGCCCTGTAACCCATCGGGTACAAACCTTAATCCGTCCCGATTCCTTGACCAATACCTCTGAACCATTGATGAGAAAACTGAAACAATTCGTAATAGTTCTAGCTGTAGCCTTTTTCTGCTTTAGCTGTAGTAGTGTGCCATCCCTGAGCAATAGTCCTTGGCAAATCCTCACCCTCGACACTGACTCCACTTTTGCCGATATCGCCTTTACCAGCGACCTGCAGCACGGTTGGTTAGTGGGGACCAAATCTACCCTCTTTGAAACCAGCGATGGGGGGGACAGCTGGCAGCAAAAAGTCCTCAACCTTGGCGAAGAAAAAGTTAGCTTTAGCGCCGTCAGTTTCCACAACCAAGAGGGTTGGATTGTCGGTAAACCCTCGATTCTTCTCCATAGCGAAGACGGGGGCAGCAGCTGGTCCCGTATCCCCTTAAGCGAAAAATTACCCGGTTCTCCCTACGGAATTATCGCTCTGAACGACAAAACCGCCGAAATGGTCACGGATTTAGGTGCTATCTACCGCACCAAAGACGGGGGCAAAACTTGGCAAGCTTTAGTGGAAGGTGCTGTGGGTGTGGCCCGGACAATTGTTCGTTCCCATGATGGTAAATATGTGGCCGTTTCCGCACGCGGTAACTTTTATTCTACCTGGGAACCGGGGTCAACAGAATGGCAACCCCACAATCGTCTTTCTTCCCGCCGTTTACAAAAAGTCGGTTATGGTGAAAAAGGGGAATTGTGGGCCCTGGCCCGGGGTGGTCAACTACAATTTACTAGCCCCAATGATCTCGATACATGGGAAGATAAGGTATTCCCCGAGTTTTCCACCAGTTGGGGACTTTTGGACCTCAACTACCGCACCCCCGAAGAAATTTGGGTCGCTGGTGGTAGCGGCAATCTCTTGGTCAGTGATGACGGCGGCCAATCTTGGCAAAAAGATCGCGCGGTGGAAAGTGTCCCCTCCAATCTCTATCGAATTGTTTTTATCAATTCCGACAAGGGTTTTGTCTTGGGACAAGATGGGGTCTTACTGAAATATAATCCCCCCAGCGAACCGGCCTAAAACTTGTCTCAGGGTCAACAAAGTCTCTATTATAGAGATTGAATTTTTCAAGTCCTATCATTCCGAGGAGAACCGTCCATGTCAGGTAGTACCGGCGAACGTCCTTTTGGCGATATCGTTACCAGTATTCGTTACTGGATTATCCATAGCATCACCATCCCCATGCTCTTTGTCGCAGGTTGGTTATTCGTGAGTACCGGTTTAGCTTACGATGTTTTTGGCACTCCCCGTCCCGATGAGTATTACACTCAAGAGCGTCAAGAATTACCGATCATTAATGATCGCTTTGAGGCCAAAAATCAAATCGAGCAGTTTAATCAGTAGTTTACTTTAATTAAGGATAAAAACAATGGCTAGTGGTAATCCCAATCAACCCATTTCTTACCCCATTTTCACCGTTCGCTGGTTGGCAGTTCATACCTTAGCGGTCCCCACTGTCTTCTTTATCGGTGCAATTGCGGCAATGCAGTTTATTCAACGCTAGGAGAACAATTATGGAAAGAACACCTAATCCGAATCGGCAAGCCGTCGAGTTAAATCGTACTTCTCTTTACCTAGGTTTACTCCTAGTTGCTGTCTTGGGAATTTTATTTTCCAGCTATTTCTTTAACTAATTAGTCCCGATTTATTGTCATCGCAATTAGGAGGTGTTATTCATGTTCGCAGAAGGTCGTATTCCTTTGTGGTTAGTCGCCACCATCGCCGGTCTAGGCGTTATCGCCGTGCTTGGTCTTTTCTTCTACGGAGCTTACGCTGGTTTAGGTTCCTCTATGTAATTCCATTACGGGTAATTTCCCCCAGCAAAAAGCCGTTAGTTATAGAAATAACTAGCGGTTTTTTCAGTATTCGGTGAAAAGTAAAGCTCGATCGAACTTTAATACCAAATCCGTTTTTAATAGTGTGATTAACTCTCAAGTTATGAATTGTTTCTCCCTGCTCCCTTCTCCCCACACCCCAAACCCTGCCCCCACGAAAAACTTTTTCAGCAGACCCTAATTAAAAAAAGGAGTCAAAGACTTGACTCCTTTAGTTATATGGATGATTTAGCTAAAACTAAACCTCTTGTTTACGAGTGCTAAGATCACCCAATTTTTGGAATAAACCGAATTCCACTTGTTCTTCCAGATCCGGATCTACCCCAGCGAATACGTCGCGGTAGATGGTACGAGAACCGTGCCAGATATGACCGAAGAAGAATAGTAAAGCAAAGACAGCATGACCGAAAGTAAACCAACCTCTCGGAGAAGTGCGGAATACCCCGTCAGACTTCAGGGTTTCGGTGTCAAACTCGAAAGCTTCACCGAGTTGCGCTCTACGCGCAAATTTCTTCACATCAGCAGGATCGCTGAACACCTGACCATCGAGAGAGCCACCGTAGAAAGAAACGGTAACACCACTTTGTTCGATACTCAGTTTCGATTCCGCACGACGGAAGGGAATATCAGCGCGAACGATACCTTCCGAGTCAGTCAGGACAACGGGGAAGGTTTCAAAGAAGTTAGGCATCCGACGCACGCTAAGGACGCGACCTTCGCCATCTTTGAACACAGGGTGTCCTAACCAAGATTTAGCGATACCGTCACCGCTATCCATGGCACCAGTACGGAATAAACCACCTTTAGCGGGGCTATTACCGACATAATCATAGAAAGCCAGTTTTTCGGGGATTGCTTGGTAAGCTTCGGCGATGGTGGCTCCGTTGGCGATGCTGGCCTCGACGCGACGCTCAATTTCTTCTTGGAAATAGCCCTTATCCCATTGGTAACGGGTCGGTCCAAAGAGTTCGATCGGGGTGGTAGCATTACCGTACCACATGGTTCCAGCCACGACGAAAGCGGCAAAGAAAACAGCGGCGATACTGCTAGAAAGCACCGTTTCGATATTACCCATTCTCAGGGCTTTATAGAGTCTTTCGGGGGGACGAACGGTTAAATGGAATAAACCAGCGATAATCCCGACGATACCCGCAGCAATGTGGTGAGCTACCACACCCCCGGGGTTAAAGGGGTTAAAACCAGCCGGTCCCCATTCGGGAGCTACGGGCTGCACATGACCGGTTAAACCGTAGGCATCGGAAACCCACATCCCGGGACCCCAAAGGCCTGTTTGATGGAAAGCACCGAAACCGAAGCAAAGTAAACCGGATAAGAACAGGTGAATACCGAACATTTTCGGCAAATCGAGGGCAGATTCGCCCGTGCGGGGATCGACGAATAATTCTAAATCCCAGAAAACCCAGTGCCAAACCGCCGCTAGGAATAGCAGACCGGATAAGACGATATGAGCGGCGGCAACGCCTTCAAAAGACCAGAAACCGGGGTCAACACCAGTTTCGCCGGTGACGCTCCAGCCACCCCATGAACCAGTGACACCTAAACGGGCCATGAAGGGCAGCACGAACATTCCTTGCCGCCACATCGGGTTTAATACGGGGTCACTGGGGTCGAAAATAGCAAGCTCATAGAGGGCCATGGAGCCAGCCCAACCCGCTACCAGTGCGGTGTGCATCAGGTGAACGGAAATTAAACGGCCCGGGTCGTTGAGAACGACTGTGTGTACTCGATACCAAGGTAGTCCCATTGACTACGCTCCTCCTATTGACAATTTAGTGTCCACTTAGACGCTTTTTATATTCAGGGTCAAAATATAAGCCCAACACTCTCGACGGTTAAGTGCAAGAGTTAGCCGACCTACATTATCCCTTGAAAAGTGTATCTATTCTAAAGAAGTGTAACTATTGTTAGAACAGATTTCAAGTGCTTGCGATCGATCTTCGGCCAGAATATTCCAGATCAGGGAGTGGGGTGTAGGGAGTGGGGAGAAGGGAGTGGGGTGTGGGGTGTGGGGTGTGGGCTTCGGCCGTGAGCTCAGCCGAACGGGAGAAGGGTGTGGGGTGTGGGGTGTGGGCTTCGGCCGTGAGCTCAGCCGAACGGGTGTGGGGTGTGGGGTGTGGGGAGAATAAATAAAAATAATCTCCCGTCTCCTGAATCCTAACTCCTGAATCCTAACTCCTGAATCCTAACTCCTGAATCCTAACTCCTGACTCCTGATAACTGATCACTGATCACTGATAACTGATTACTTCCTCAGTAGTTCTTCGGCATTTTGCAGGATTTCGAGGACTTGTTCGGCACTAATCAAGCGTTTTAGCACCACTTGCCCGATGGTGGGGACAGTATCGGCAATTTCGGCACTCTTGGGGGCAACTTCCACCATAATCACGGCTTCTTCCACCTTATAAAGCCATAAAACCTGTTCTCCCTCTAAAATACCGATATTTAATCGCTCTATCTGTGGTGGTCGTCGCCAACTACTCGCGTGATCCCACAAACCGCCAAATTCCCACACCCGTCCTATTGTCCAACCTGCCGTTAAGAAAAAATATTTCACTTTGTTACTCAATCTAGAATCAATCTCTAGCTTTCTGGCTTAATTAGTTTTCAGCCGTCAAATTTTATCAGCTTTTTAGCCCTCAGCCATCAGCCAGAAAAGACAATAGGCAATAGGCAAAAGTCAGCTTTGTCCTCCCCGCTCCCCGCTCGTCAATTCATAATTTATAATTTATAATTCATAATTCATAATTCCCACTCCTGTCTCCTATGAGGACTAATAGCTAGTTAACGTCCCGTTAATTTCACCACCCCAATGCCCCCAAAGTATAGACCCAAGACCGCCCCTGCTAACAGGGATTGGGTGAGAGGATCTGTGGAAGGGGTTAAAATCGCGCCTAAAATCACCGCCCCCAAAACCACGAAACGCCACCCCGATAACATCGTTTGCGAGGAAATAATGCCTAAAAAGCTCAAAATCAATTGAATAACGGGAATTTGAAAGGCGATGCCGGTACTAAACAGCAAAAGTAAGACAAATTCAAAATAGCGCTCGATCGACCAAGCTTGTTCGACCACTTCCGCCCCATAACTGACAAAAAAGTTTAAAGCGGCGGGAATCAGGGCAATATAGGCAAAAAATAAACCGGCAAAAAATAAAACACTCGATCCTAACACTACCGGGACAATTAAACGCCGTTCGCGACGGGTTAACCCGGGCAGCACAAAGAGGATAATTTGCAAGAGAATGACGGGACTAGCCACCAGTATGCCGCTATATCCAGCTACTTTTAGGGAGACGAAAAAAAATTCTCCCGGGGCCAACTGCAAAAATTTTACCCCTTGGGCGGGGACTTCCAGCACTTGTACTAGGGGTTTAACGAAGATAAAACATCCCACCGCACCCACAGCCACGGCAATTAAACTATAAAAAATCCGGCGCCGCAACTCCTCCAAGTGGTCAAATAAGGACATTTCCACTTCTCCGGGTAACTCATCGAGGAATTCGGTACTGTCTGGGGGTGGGGTTTTTACTTCTGTCGATGACATGGCTTTGGCTCGATCGTTCTCTACTCAAGCCTTTATCCTAGCATTGTTGACCCTTAGCCTTGAATCAGTTATCAGAAGTCAGGAGTCGGGAGATTATTTTTAGGACTTACGCACTGTACAAATTGACCATGGTGTGCGGGAATGAAAATCGGTCGTTTCAGATTATAGAGGAGAGGCAAAAGGCAAGAGGCAAAAGGCAAAGGGGGAAATAAATAATCAGTTTTTAATAACCAGATTTAGTATTAGATACAGCAACGCTCATTGATGACTCCGTCTCAGCTGCCAAAATAAGATTAGCTGATTGACCTTAGTTTGACTCTCGGATAGACTAAGATTAGCTCTCTAACTTTAGTCTTATGCTCGAGATCGCAAAAGAAGACATCCTCTCCCGCCTTCAATTTGATAATCCTTGGTGGGAGACAGACCGTAGGGGAAAAGTAATCTATGAAGATATGCCACGGCGCAAGTACTTTGAGGCTTTTTCTCAAAACATCTTGGACACGAGTGTGCGTCGAGCAACAGTCTTGATGGGACCCAGGCGTGTTGGTAAAACTGTCATGGTCTATCACACTATTCGTCTGCTCCTAGATTCTGGCATTAGTGCGGTAAATATTTTATATGTCTCTCTTGAAACTCCAATTTATACAGGGCTTCCATTAGAGCGGATACTTAAGTATTTTCAGGAACTATTCAATCACGATCGCAATTCGAGGCTATTTGTCTTTTTTGACGAAATTCAATACTTGCGTCAGTGGGAAATTCATCTAAAATCCCTGGTTGATTCATTTCCAATCTGTCGATTTGTCGCTACTGGCTCTGCTGCTGCTGCTCTAAGGCTTAAAAGCACTGATTCTGGTGCTGGCCGATTCAGCGACTATATCCTGCCACCGCTAACCTTTGCTGAATATTTAATGTTTATAGAAAAAGAAAATGAATTAATAGAGACAAATGTCCATGACTCTTATGAGTTTGTGTCTAAAGATATTGAGCAGTTGAATGAGAATTTTATTAATTATTTGAACTTCGGTGGCTATCCAGAAGCTGTCTTTTCTGAAACAATTCGACAGGATCCTGGACAATATATTAAAAGCGATATCATTGACAAAGTTTTACTTCGAGATTTGCCAAGCCTTTATGGGATTAGTGATATTCAAGAACTGAATAGACTTTTCACAACCCTGGCGTATAATTCAGGCAACGAAGTAAGTCTCGAGGGGTTATCCCAATCCTCTGGTGTAGCTAAAAACACTATCAAACGTTACCTCGAGTATCTTGAGGCTGCATTCCTAATCCGCCGAGTAGAGAGAATTGATCAAAGCGCTAAAAAGTTTAAGAGAGCAGTTTGCTTTAAAGTCTATTTAACCAATCCTTCAATGCGCGCTGCGCTATTTGGTCAGCTTGAAACAGACTCTAAGGCGATGGGAGCCATGACTGAAACCGCTATTTTTAGTCAATGGCAGCACAGTAAAACGACTGAGCTTTATTACGCACGATGGAAAACTGGAGAAATTGATATTGTACATTTAGATGCTGCCCATCAATCACCTTCTTGGATAGTTGAGGTTAAGTGGAGCGATCGCACTCATAGTACACCTTCCGAACTGGACAACTGCATAGAATTTTTAAAAAAGAATCCAGGTATATCTCAACCGATCTTGGTGACAAGTAAAACTATTAGGGATGACAATTTTTTATACAAAGATATACGATTTCGCTTTGAACCCGCAAGTTTATATGCCTATGCTCTCGGTGCAAATATATTGCGAAATATTGACAACAAGGTTAAGGGATCTCGTGCCAGGTCACTACCTCTTGAATAAGAGTTGCTTGATATAGCCGTGATAGGTATGCCTAACAGTCTAGTTATGCCCGTCTTTGCTTGTGAGGTTAATGTAGGTTAGCAGTTCATTAAGCTTGTTTTTCAGATTTGGGGATGTCATAAGCGGGTTGTAAACTTCTCCTGCTTAGGGTTGCCAAACATAACTAGGACTAAAGGAGCGTAATACTGGCAATATTCTTAGTTCTCGTTCGCTTGGCTTTGCTAAAACCAATCCATAGGATAGATAATTTAAATAATTATTCGAGAAGCTCACTGTAAGATCGCTAAAGAAATTTTTTAAATTAATCGATTTCAATCATATTACTTATTTGCTCTTGGGTGGCAGAGCCGTCAAGTAACTGTTCAAAGAATTGATTTAGCGACACGTCAATATTAGCTTTTCTGGATCGAATTGGATTTGGCACTAATTGCTCGCATAGTTGTTTAGATTGAGCATACGCAGGAGAACCTTGCTCAACAAAGTGAGGATCAATTTCACGAAAAGTAAGTAACCTGAGTTCGGGATAACGCTATCTTATGGGACTGTGGGAAAACCTTTGCCAACTCTGGATTCTGAACCTCTTGGTTAGCAGGTAATCGTTACCAATCCGGCGATCGCTAAGTAGTCCGTTTGTTCTGCCAGTTTGACCTGGTTTCATCGCTAACTCTTTTTCTGAGAAAACTTAAAAAAGGGAGAGATGATATGCTGAAAAACAGAATCACCGACCGCCACCTCCCCCTATGTTTAGTTTAGACGCTCTCTTCTGCCATGTCGATGATTTTTGCCAACAATTTGTCCCTCAGTGGCAAAAAACCCTACTTGGTCACGGCTTAACTCAC
>NZ_JADBTR010000172.1:0-21037 GCF_020246065.1 Microcystis sp. M144S2 | reverse complement strand
TAGAGAAGTCGAGGGTGTTGTCACTCCAATCGCCGACGATGGTGACTTTTCCTGCTACTCCTGTCCCGTCGATGGTTTCAATGCCGCTATTAACCCCAAAACTCTTGAGACCGATATCAACATTAGCCGCACCTTTGGCGACAATGGTATCTGTGCCACTTGTCCCTGTATCCGTAATGGTGTCATAGCCTTGGAAACTCGACCAGCCTCCGGCTAGATTACCGGAGACATAATAAGTGTCTGACCCTTCGCCTCCATCCAATTGGTCATTGTCTGCGCCGCCATAGAGTAAGTCATTACCAACTCCACCCGATAAAGTGTCACACCCCCAATCTCCATCGATTAGGTCATCGCCGCCGCCACCACTGAGAACATCATTTCCCCCGTAACCCATCAGGTGTTCAGCAAGATTCGTACCTGTAATCGTGTCGCTAGAGTTATCACCGTAAATAATGGTTTTCTGAAGATAGAAATAGTTGAGCCAACTGGAAACATCGTTAAGGCGAGCATTTGCATCACCATCTTCGTTGACGAGACGATTGTCTTCGATGTTAAAGCCAATATGATAGAGTCCATCGGCTACGGTATTGACTAAATTTTTACCGAAGTATTGGGTTGTCGCTCCGTCATTTTGTACCAGGTGGTAGCCTGTTTCCTCATTTCCCTCATCGTCACCGTGGAGGAGGATAAATTCGTCATAGTGATTAGTGCGAACCCATTGATTGAGGGTGCGAATATCATCGCTGGTAATCCAGCCATCAGCAGCGATACCTGTAGCAGTAATACCATCTACTAATAGATGGTTAAGTCCATCGGCGGCGGCGGCTCCAGCGTTAATATCCCCCGCATTTGTCCACTTGGCTAAGCCAGTATCAATTTTGATGGTATCGACAATTTTATCTAATCCTGTGCCAGTGGTGGACTGATCAACGTAAAAATATGTTACCCAATCCGCTACGTCTTTGACTGTGGCATTAGCTGCACCATCTTCGTTGAGAAATCGCCCATTTTGGATCTGAAAGCCAATATGATAGATTCCGTCGGCAACGGTATTAACTAGGTTTTTCGCAAAATATGTGGTCTGAGCGCCGTCATTTTGAACTAAATGGAAGCCAGTTTCCTCTGTCCCTTCATCATCCCCATGCAGAACAATAAAAGTATTATAACGGGTGGCATCGGAGCGAATCCAATTGTTAATTTGTGCAATATCGCTTTCGGAAATTGAACCATCGGCGGCGAGATTGTAGGTGGTAATCGCTGTTTTTAATAAATCATTCAGTCCATTGGCCGCATCAGCACCGCCAGCAATTTCTTGCCAAGGTATATTTTGCGCTAAACCCTGATCTGCAATAATTAATTCCGTAATCCGATCAAGTCCGGTATTAGTTGTTGCCCGATCTGTATAAAATTGGGTTAGCCAATCCGCCACCTGAGCAACTGTGGCATTGGCGTTACCATCTTCATTGACAAAGCTGCCATTTTCAATTAGGAAACCAATGTGATAAATGCCATCAAAAACCGTATCGACTAAATTCTGATTGCGATACTGTTGAGTCGCTCCGTCATTTTGTACTAAATGAAATCCTGTTTCTGTTGTCCCGTCATCATCGCCGTGGAGAGCAGTAAATTCTGCCAAACGGTTAGCGCGAATCCAAGCATTAATCGCGGTTACGTCACTGACAGTAAAAATGCCGTTACTAGCAACTCCAGTGGCTTGTTTGGCTTCTAAGATTAAATGATTTAATTCATTAGCTGCCGTCATTCCACCCGTAATATTTGTGCCGAGATTAGCACCAGCAAGTCCTGGATCTCTGCCAATTCTTTCAACCGTTTGATCTAGTCCCGTTCCGGTTGTTCCAGTTGGGGAATTTTGCACCATCGAATAAGATTTGCTTGCCATAATTATTAACCATGAAAAATAAGGTAGTTAGTGAAATAGCAACAATTGTTAGACAAGTAACGACAAAACCGCACTAAGGCAGGTTTATCCTCAATCCAGTTAGCAAAACCCAGTTATCATCAGGGACGACTGAAGTGGTCACTACGAACCAGAAGGGTTGTCAACTGGACTGGATCAGGGGGATTTGGTATTACCCTGACAATTGCGGATCGATATCCTCACTCATACCCGAAGTCGATTCCAACGATTGGACAGTCTCAGATAGTAAATTAGTTCTAACTGATTGTCTTGCCCCTGCTCAGACTATCGAACGAGGTTTTCCGACCTTGATAGTCCTGAGTCGTCGTTTGATAATCTAACCTTTAATGGAATCTTGGATTATTGTAGCACGTTATACAGATATGTGATACCCGCTGCTTTTTCTCTCTTAGCGTTGCTCAAATAAAAATACCTGATCTTGCGCGTAACTGAATTTAAACCTAGGCGATCGCTGCAAGCCTCCGATCAGATGGCTGACAACCGACTCGGCGCTATCTACTTTCGTCAACTGGAGGTTGGGACGGTGGGTCAGGTGGGGAGCAATTTGGGAAGTCGTCAGGACAATTTCCAGGCTATCAAAGACAACTAATATAAAACAACTTTACATTTCTTTTATCACTTTTGGAAAATGCTATCCTTGTAGATGATACAAAAGAGCTAAAAATCTCCATTGATGCCAATTGGATAATTTAAGCGCATCTTAATGATAGTCTAAATCTTTTCTTAAAGATGGTAGTAGGAAAGATCGGCTACCGTGAGAGAGTAGTATCCATCGTCTCGGTCTTGAGTGGGATGTACTGCCATTCTCATCGGATGGTGGTTTCTGCCATGTCTGACCTGTTTGGGGTGAAGATGTCTTTATGGTTAAAAGACCGCAGGGAACGCACGTTGTCAGACGAGGATATATGACACTATCATAAGATAGTAGTAGCCTGAGCCGAAACCATGAAAACAATTAGTTTTAAAACCCATGTGGGAGAAGATGGAACATTGCAAATATCTTTACCCCCTGAACTTAAAAACACAGATTTAGAAGTTACCTTAGTTTATCAGCCAATATCTCTAAAAGAAAAAGAAGAAAAAACTACATTTAGCCAATGGCAAGAAGGCTTCTTTGAAGAAGTAATTGGCGGTTGGGAAGGTGAATTATTAGTAAGAGAAAAACAGCCAGATTATGAGGAAAGAGCGATCGAGAATGATTAAGGACAAAAATCAGCAAACCTATAGAGACCCTAGTATTGTCGGTTATTATGCCCAATTAACCGCGCTACAGCCAGCAGAAAAGACAATTTTAACCCTGCTGCAAGAGCGTTTATCAACCATGAAAATGCTTGATTTAGGGGTAGGTGCGGGACGGACTACGAAGTATTTTGCCCCTCTTGTGGGAGAATATATCGGTGTTGATTATTCTGCGGAAATGATCGCCGCTTGTAGTCAAAAATTCCCCCATTTAGTCTGGCAAGTGGCCGATGCTAGAAATCTAGAACAATTTGCCGATAATTATTTTGATTTTATTCTCTTTAGTTTTAATGGCATTGATTATATTTCCCCTGCTGACCGTTTTCTAGTTTTAGAGGAAATTAGCCGCATCGGTAAAACTGGCGGTTATTTTTGTTTTTCTAGTCATAATCTTCAGGGAATTATCCCAGAATTCGATTGGAAAAAAAAGATTAGTTTCAATCCTTTTAGTAGCTATGTCAATTTAGTCATCTGGGCGATTTTGCGGGCCTGTAATCCCTCTCTTAGCTACGAACAGTTATTGACTGCTGACTATGCAATTATTCGGGATGAACCCCATAATTTTCGTCTGCAAAATTATTACGCCACCCCCAAAGAACAATTAAGACAGTTAAGGTCTTACTTTCAAGATATTAAAATTTATTCTTGGAAAACCGGTCAGGAAATTAAAAGCGAACAAGAGTTAAATACTAATCTTGATCATTGGCTTTATTATCTCTGTGTTCTTCCCTAATATTATCCCGCTTTTTTGGGGGATATTGAAGTAATGCTTGGGCAAGATAATGACCGGTGTAGGATTTTTCACATTTAGCCACGGTTTCCGGTGTTCCCACCGCGATTAATTCTCCTCCCTTGTCCCCTCCTTCCGGTCCCAAATCAATAATCCAATCGCTACAGCGAATCACGTCGAGATTATGTTCGATGACGATAATCGAATTACCTTTATCGACCAATCTTTGTAACACATCTAAGAGATGATGCACATCATAAAAAGATAATCCCGTAGTCGGTTCATCGATCAAATATAGGGTTTTTCCCGTGGCCCGTCGGGATAATTCGGCCGCTAATTTCACCCTTTGCGCTTCTCCACCGGATAAAGTCGGGGCGCTTTGACCGAGTTTACAGTATCCTAAACCCACATCCACGAGAGTTTGTAATCTGGTGGTGGCCCGGGGGACATTTTCAAAGACCTTTAATGCTTCCTCGATCGTCATATCTAAGACATCGGCGATCGAATAACCTTTATACTTAACCTGTAGGGTTTCCCGATTATAACGCGCCCCTTTACACACATCACACTGCACATAGACATCGGGGAGAAAATTCATCTCGATGACGTTTACCCCTTGGCCTAGGCAAGCTTCACAGCGTCCTCCCTTAACATTAAAAGAAAACTGCCCCGCTTTGTAACCTCTAGCTTTTGCTTCGATGGTTTCGGTGAAAATCTCGCGAATAATGTCAAAAACCCCCGTATAGGTGGCAGGATTTGACCGAGGAGTGCGTCCTATCGGTGATTGGTCGATGACAATTACTTTATCAACCGCGTCCAATCCTTCCACTTTATCTAACTCTTTGGGGAAGGGAGTTAAACGGGTTAAATGATGTTGTAAAGCCGGATATAATAACTCATTAATTAGGGTAGATTTTCCCGAACCAGATACCCCCGTAATCGAGACTAATTTTCCTAAAGGAATCGTTACATCGATATTTCTTAGGTTATTTTGATGGCAATTTTTTAAGACTAAAGCATTACCATTTCCTTCCCTTCTTTGGTGAGGAGTTTCAATAACTTTGCGTCCCGATAGGTAGTCCCCTGTTATCGATTTTTTGGACTTCAAAAGGGTTTTAAAACTGCCTTGACAGATGATTTCTCCGCCATGAATCCCCGCTTTTGGACCGATATCGACCACATAATCGGCTGCCCGAATCGTTTCTTCATCGTGTTCGACGACGATTAAAGTATTGCCTAAATCTCGCAATCTTTGCAGGGTTTCTAACAGTTTACTATTATCTCTTTGGTGTAATCCGATGCTAGGTTCATCGAGAACGTATAATACTCCTGTTAATCCCGAACCGATTTGAGTGGCTAATCGAATTCGTTGGGATTCTCCCCCAGATAAGGTCATCGCCGGTCGATCGAGGGTAAGATAATCTAATCCCACATCGATTAAAAATTGTAGTCTCGCTTTGATTTCTTTGAGGGCTAATTCCCCAATTAATGCCTGTCTTGGGGTTAAATGACAATCATTAATTCTCTGCAAACAATCCCGAATGGGAACTCCGGTAAAATCCGTGATCGTATATTGTCCTAAACGTACCGATAAAGCTTCTGGTTTTAATCTTTTTCCGTGACAAACTTCGCAGGTTTGGTTAACAATATATTTTTCTAGTCTTTGTTTAATAACTTCCGAGGTGGTTTCTTGATAATTTCTATCTAAGATATTGATAACTCCCGCAAATTCTCGATAGTAACCGCGACCAGTATCGTAACGGTAGTCATCTTCAAAATAGATCGGTTCTTTACTACCATACAGAATGATATCTTGCTGGGTTTTTGTTAGTTTCTGCCAAGGGGTTTGAATTTCAAAACCTAAAGCTTGCCCTAAACCGTAGAGGAGAGAAAGATAGTAGGAATTATCCTTATCTGACCAGGGGGCAATAGCAGAATAAACCGGTTGTTTTGGATCTGGAATGACTAAATCTGCCGAAAATTTCCGTAAACTGCCCAATCCGTGACAGTTGGGACAAGCACCATAGGGAGAATTAAAAGAGAATAAACGGGGGGATAATTCTTCCATAACGGCCCCGTGTTCGGGACAGGCAAATTTCTCGGAAAAGACAATTTCTTTGGTAACTTCGGGATTATCTTCGTTATTCTCATCAAGAATTTCTACAATCGCTACACCATCGGAATGCTTTAAACAAGTGGTTAAAGAATCTACTAATCTTTCCTGTAAACCCTCTTTTTTGATCAGGCGATCGATAACAATTTCGATATCATGAAGATGTTTTTTATCTAACTCGATGCCCTCGGATAATTCTACTACCTTGCCGTCAATCCGCACCCGGGCAAAGCCTTGGGAGGCCAAACTAGAGATTAATTGCTTATGAGTGCCTTTTTTGCCGCGAATTACTGGGGCCAAGATTTGAAAACGGGTTTTCTCGGCTAATTCCATCACTCGATCGCACATTTGATCGATGGTTTGGGGGGCAATATTGCGATCGCAATGGGGACAATGGGGTTCACCGGCACGACCGAACAATAAACGCAAGTAATCGTAAATTTCCGTAACAGTTCCCACACTAGAACGGGGATTGTGGGAAGTGGATTTTTGGTCAATGGAAATAGCCGGACTTAAACCCTCGATCGCATCCACATCGGGTTTATCTAATTGTCCTAAAAATTGGCGCGCATAGGCGCTGAGGGACTCCACATAGCGGCGCTGTCCCTCGGCAAAAATAGTGTCGAAAGCGAGGGAAGATTTGCCCGATCCCGAAACTCCGGTAAAAACAATCAACTGATTGCGGGGTAATTCGAGATCAACATTTTTGAGATTGTGTTGTCGTGCGCCACGGATACGGATTGAGTCAGTTTGAGCCATCGGACGGTGCCAAGTAGTCCTTAACAATCATAGCCTTGATAAATGGGTTTCAGCTACTTAGAAAACGAGTCTTCTATCATATCAGAAGATTCTCGGGGATAAACCGATCTTTCGAGAAACTCGCGCATATCCCGATCGGCCGCAGGACAAAAGCTATGACTCGCCTCTTCTTCTAAATGGGCTAAAACTGGGCAATTAATCCGATAATCTGGTTCTTTTGACCGTTCTAGCCGCAATTCGTACACTTGTTTTTCCAGTTGTTCGATGCGGTCCACCAAAGCGCGAATAGCCACCGCTTCCGAGTCGGGTAAATCACCGTGTTCGAGGGGTTCCACCCGCGTCCCAGCGCGATAGATTAAACGACCGGGTACACCAACGACGGTACAATCGGCGGGAATATCGCGCAGGACCACAGAACCAGCGCCGACGCGAACGTTATTACCCAGATAAATATTACCTAAAACCTTGGCCCCAGCGCCGACGACCACATTTTCCCCTAGAGTCGGGTGACGTTTACCGCTTTCTTTCCCCGTCCCTCCTAAAGTAACTCCCTGATAGATGAGGGCATAATCACCGACAATGGCCGTTTCTCCGATGACCACTCCCATGCCATGGTCGATAAAAACACCCTGACCTATTTGGGCGCCGGGGTGAATTTCGATACCAGTCAGAAAACGGGCAAGATGGGAAATTAAACGGGGAATAAAGGGAATCCCGATCTGATATAGCCAATGGGCGAAGCGATGGCACAGTAAAGCCTGTAATCCGGGATAACAAAACAGTACCTCTAACCAGTTGCGGGCAGCGGGGTCACGTTCAAAAATGATCTTGAAATCGGCTAGGAGAGTAGATAACACGAGTCTTGATTCCATATTGATCGAGCTTATACTAAACTATGTTATCACTCCGGTAAATGAGCCGTTCAACTAAAAATCGATCGAGTAACCCGTTTTCCTAGTTCGCTTTTACTGTTCTCGGCCAAATTTTGAAGATATCCTTAATTTCCCTCCTGTTTAATCTTCCTTTAACTTGGGGCTGAAAAAATGCGATTGTTTAGCCTTTTTTTGCAGGGTTTCAGCTAAAAATATGATTAAGGCTATCGATCGTCACCATGGGAATTTTTTATTAACCTTGCTGTCAATTGCTGGCAGTATCAACATCGTTACCGAATCTGCCTCAGCTTTAAATATCACCCGATTAAGCAGTCTTGGCAATAGTACAACTGCTGCTAATAACTTCGGGGCAGAAATTCCCGCTTACGACCCAGCTAGTCGCAGATTATTCGTGACTGGTCCCAATAATCGTCTAGATATTGCCGATATCAGCAATCCCGCTAGTCCAATTCCCTTACCCTCGATCGATCTTAGTCCCTACGGTGCGGGGGTTAACAGCGTTGCCATCAAAAATGGTATCGTGGCCGTGGCCATGGAAGCTAGTACGATTACCAATAACGGCAGTGTAGTATTTTTCGATACTAATGGTGTCTTTCAGAATCAGGTTACTGTGGGCGCTTTACCGGATATGTTAACCTTTACTCCTGACGGTAATCGGGTTTTGGTCGCTAATGAAGGGGAAGCGAGAGGAGCGATCAATCCCAATGGTTCCGTTAGTGTTATTGACCTTAGCACCGGTGTTCTCAATGCCACGGTCAACACTGCTACCTTTACCAGTTTTAATGGTCAAGAGAACACTTTAAGAAATCAGGGAGTCCGCATTTTCCCCGGTCAAACGGTTTCCCAAGATGTGGAACCAGAATACATCACCGTTTCCGACGATGGAACCACTGCATGGGTGGCTTTACAGGAAAATAACGCTATTGCGATAGTCGATATTGTTAACGCTCAAGTCACCAGTATTTTACCTTTAGGAGCCAAAAATTTTAATGCACCGGGTAATGGTTTGGACCCTAGCGATCGAGATGGGGTAGTATTTGGAGGAGCGGCTAATTCCCCAGCAATGAGAATTAATAATTGGCCGGTTTTTGGCTTATATCAACCGGATACGATTGCCACCGTTACCATCGCCGGACAAACCTATTTAATTACTGCCAATGAAGGTGATACTAGAGATGAGGCCCGACGAGTTTCTACTGTAACTTTAGACCCCAATGTTTTCCCTAATGCGGCCACATTGAAATTAAACCAAAATCTCGGCCGTTTGGATGTTTCTAGCATTGACGGACTTAACGCCCAAGGTCAATATAGCCAACTTTTTGCCTATGGTGGTCGTTCTTTTTCGATTTGGAATGTCACTAATGGACTGTCCCCAGTCTTCGATAGTGGCGATGATTTTGAACAAATTTTGGCGGCTTTTTCGGCAACTCCCCTAACTCCTAGTATCTTTAATTCCGATGGTACTCCTAGTAGTTTCGATAGTCGTAGCGATAACCGCGGCCCAGAACCGGAAGGTTTAGCCGTGGGAACTGTAGGCAATCGTCTCTATACTTTTGTGGGAATAGAAAGGGCTGGCGGTTTCATGGTTTATGATATCACCAACCCTAGTCATCCTTTCTTTGTTGATTATATCAACGATTGGCAATTAGGCGATATCTCTCCCGAAGGATTATTATTTATTCCCGCTGCCGATAGTCCCAATGGTACTCCCCTGTTAATTGTTGCCAATGAAGTGAGTCGTAATCTGGCGATTTATTCCATCAAACCTGTCCCAGAACCTAGCGCAGTTTTAGGATTGCTAACCCTCGGATTAGCCGGTTATAGTTTGAAAAAAAGAGGGTATTGCTAATTAGGGTTTGCGGCAAAAAGTTTTTCGTGGGGTGTGGGGTGTGGGCTTCGGCCGTGAGCTCAGCGTTCGACCGAGCTCACGCCGAGGTCCGAACGGGTGTGGGGTTTTACCGATGTTGAGGACGTTCGGCGATGCTCAGCCGAACCGCCGAACCGCTTGTCGAACCGCCGGGGTCAATTAGCTAATTTTCAGGGAAAAAGTACCTTAATTTTTCCCCCGATCACTCCCAGATCTGATATACTTTTTGAGAAAAAAAGTCTAAAAGTCTTAGCCAAAAAGGTGTTTAGATATATTCAGCCAGCCCTAGATAGAAAGCCATTTAAGTAATTTTCTATGGAGAGTTAAATTATGTCGTCAACTGCCTACGAAACTGATTATAATCAATGGCTAAAAGAGACGGTAAAACATTTACAAGAGCGCAATTTTGAGCAAGTGGATTGGGATAATTTAATTGAAGAAATCGAGAGTATGGGAAAAAGTGATAGACGAGCTTTAATGAGTCTGTTAACCTGTCTTATCGAACATCTTTTAAAGCTGGCTTATTGGCAAGAAGAAAAAAAACGGTCAGGTAATCATTGGGCGGCAGCAATAGTCAATTTTCGCGCCCAAATTCAGCAGCGTTTAGAAGATAGTCCCAGCTTACGGCCAGAATTAGCAGCCATGTATGATAAAGTTTATCCAGTGGCGATTAAATCGGTTTCTCAGCTTTTTTCCCTTAATTCAGACGCTCATATATCCCTCGAACAAACATTAGATGATAATTGGTTTCCCCCAGCGGAAAAATAGTTCTTAATTAGGGTTTGCTGAAAAAGTTTATTGGTGGGGTTAGGAGATAGGAAATTATTTTTATTTATTCTCCCCGGTCTTAATTCTGGTGTAGTTTTAAGGAGTAATTTAGATAGTCAACAGCTTACCCACGACTATAAAATTAGCATCCATCTGGCGGGGGGTATTACCCTTGTTAATACCCCCTATTTTTGGTCTGGTATAGTGTTAAGCTTCTCCCGTGATTGATAAACCCTCTACCCAAACGTAGGGACAAACACCACTGGGAGTAATAACCGCTTCCGGTTCCAGATAAACAATCGATTTCAGCAGTGTTAAAATATCTCCGGCTACGGTAGCGGAATCGATGCTAATGCGCTCATTTTTGTTCACTAACCAACCATCAAAGGGCAAAGAGAAGGAACCTTGTAGAGAATTAACTCCTGCATGAAGTGCCTGTAAACTATCAATTAAAACCACATTTTCTGCCGTTTCCAAAGAATAGCTTTGGGGTTGATTAGCACTAGCAAAAACGTGATAAAAATGGGGACTAACCGTTACTTTTGCCCCAATGTTACCGTTGCCAGTTGGTTCCGTATTCATCCGTTTAGCGGTAATCGTGCTATGGAGAAAATTACTCAAAATCCCCTCTTTAATTAATTCCACACGATGGGTGGGAGTACCTTCACTATCAAAAGTTTCCGCGGAAACATTAGCCGGATGGAGGGCATCATCGCACAAATTTAAGGCAGTAGCGGCGATTTGTGTTCCCAAAGATTCAGGAGTAGAAAGACTCTGTTTATCAAGGACATTTTGGGCATTAAACAGATTAGAAAATGCTCCCATTAGACTCAAAAAGGCGCGGGGGGCAAAAACCACCAAATATTTACCCGTGGTAATCGGTTGATAGTCCAGATGGCTAACAGTTTTGCTAATCGCTTCCTCGATGCAGCCATCGATATCTAATTTTTCCAGGCCCGGACTCACCCGAAAAGCACCGGCGCTGCGGGGTTTTTTGCCTTCCTGTTCGGTTTTGGTGTATAAATACACGCTGGCATAACTACGCGCTTCCTGACGCATTGCCCCGTCGCTATTGAGATAAAAACGTCTGACCTGCTGTTGTCCCAAACCGTTATAGGGAACACTGGCAATAGCCGGATGGGCCGTTAGTAGGGATTTTTCGGCGGCTAATAACTTATCGACGAGAGTGGATACAGGTGCTTGATTAGACATTTCGCTGGCCACTTCTGTGGTGGGTGCGGTGGCAGCGGGACTAAAATCGGGGACATTTTCCTTAACGCCAAAAACGCTGGCTTCCTGAGCGGTTTTTAGGGCTAATTGCAGTCCCACCGGGTCCACATCGGTGGTGGAGGTGACACCGACTTGATTATCCTGATTCCAGACGCGAACGATAACGCTGGAACGATTGGAAGCTTGTACCTGTTTCGGTTCCCCTTGAAACACATCCACATCGGTTTCATCGACCGAGGAACCATAGATGTCGTATTTAGCAATTCCTAAAGCTTGGGCGCTAGAATTAGCGATTTGGGCGATATCTTCAACTTTTGGCATAGATTTTTTTTGGTGTTGGAGGATAGTGATAGGGAAGTGGGGGAATGGGGGAATGGGGAAATTTCAAATAAAATCCCAACATTCAACATCTTCTAACTGATAACTGAAGAGAGATTGGGCCAAGTGGTGACAATAAAGACGATAACGGCAGCCGTGGCCAGCATAGCTTTGGCAACGTGACCGATAACCGTACCGACGACGATACCGACACAGACTTTTAGGGATTGTTGCAAACGGGGAGTTAATTCCAAATCGCGACGATAGGCGTATTCTCCCAAAAAAGCCCCGACCACAGGACCGACAAATAAGCCGATAATCGGGCCGCCAATGGGTAAAGCGGGTAAAAGCCCGAATATTCCCGCTAATAAACCCACTACTAGCCCGATTTGACTCCAATTGCTCGCCCCAACTTTTTGGGCGCCGAGATAACTAGCGAGGAATTCCACCCCCAGACTGAGGAGAAGGACAACAAAGGCCACGGTTAAAGCGACCCCCATCCCCGCAAATTTGGTGACAAAACCCCACACCAGCATGGCGATTAAAATCAAACTCATGCCGGGGATAGCGGGCAGCAGTTCGCCAATTATTCCCACTATCATGATGGCAATTAGGAAGTAGTAGAGAATCACTAAAGTCATGATTAACGACCGCCAACGGTAATAGAATCGACTTTTAAATGGGGTTGACCAACGGTGACATAAACGCTACCACTGACGGAACCGCAAAAACCCGCCGCTAGTCCTAAATCTTGGGAACACATAGAGATTTTATTCATAATCTCCTTAGCTGAACCGATTAAAGTCGCGCCTTTCAGGGGTTTAGTCAGGTTGCCGTTTTCGATAAGATAAGCTTCCTCGACGGCGAAATTAAATTCCCCCGTGGCCCCCACACTACCACCGCCCATTTTTTTGCAATAAATGCCTTTATCGATGGAATTAAAGAGATTATCGAGGGTATATTCCCCGGGGGCGATGTAGGTATTCCGCATCCGACTAGCGGCCGCATAGGTGTAGTTTTGACGGCGACCGCTACCCGTGCGCGGATGACCGGTTTTAATTGAACCGGTGCGATCGGCAATGAAGTTTTTTAGGATACCATTTTCAATGAGGAGAGTACGCTGGGCCGGCATTCCCTCATCATCCATATCGATAGTACCGAAAGCTTTATCGGATAATCCTTCGTCCCAAGCCGTCAGGTTTTCGTGGGCGATTTTTTCGCCTTTTTTATCGAGAAAGGGCGTGGTTTTTTGCTCAATTTGCGTAGTTTCTAGCAAATGGCCGCAGGCTTCGTGGAAGATAACGCCGCCAAATTCATTGGCCATGACGATGGGATAACTGCCGGATTCTACATAGTCAGCGTAAAGCATTTTACCCGCCGATTCGGCCACTTCTGCCGCCGATTCCTCGGCATTCCACGTCCGCAGAAAATCGGGATTACTGGTACTACCCACCCGTTTACCAATGCTAGAACGATTAGTCCCATCGGCACAGAGGAGATTATAGCCCACGGATTGGGTGAGGCGAATATCCCGGGCAAAAGTGCCGTCACTAGCGGCAACTAAAATTTCTTGCCAATCGCGAAAATAAGCGGCGCGACGAGATTGGACGTGAGAGGCTTTCTGATTGAGTTGAACGTTAGCAGTTAGGAGAATATCACCCATTTCTCGCAAAGAACTGCAATTATTCAGCCAAATATCTTTATTTTTGACCGTGGCATAATCCCGGAACATTTCCAGATTGATTTCGGGAATATAGGCGTTAGGACTGGGTAGGTTTAAACCAAGAATCGATAAACCTTTTTCTAGGGCATTTTTTAAGCCTTGGAAGCTTAAATCATTGGTACTGACATAACAATCGGCTTTACCGCGAAAAAGGCGGATTCCTGCCCCTGTAGATAGTTTCGGTGAGAGACTGGTGATGGTGTCATCTTCGGCTAAACAACTGATATAGTTGACTCTTTCGAGGAAAAATTCGATAAAAGTCGCCCCGGCAGCCCGTCCCAGTCCCAGGAGAGTGGACAAAGGAGCCGCCCAAGAGCTATCAAAGCGCTCCAGACTAGGATTATATTTCAGGGTGGGGAGTTCTTTGGAGATGAGTAGAGTGGGTGACATAAAGCTCGTTTATCAGTTAATCTGCTGGTTTCTAGTCTAACAGTTCTCAGTTTTTTCCGTCTGGGGATGCGTTAGCGCCGCCCAACCCTGCTAAATTTTTCTCCTTCATATCTCTTAATAAAAACCTTGATTCGAGCGCTGATCACCCGCAAGATTAAAGAAAGAGCGACTCAGGATTAAAATAATGGCCACAGCGACACAATTCTTAAACATTTCTGACTTGACAAAAGATGATTATTGTGTATTCGGTTTAGCAATTTGTTTTCTTAAACGGGAGGGAGAATTAGAAAAAGTGGCGGTGTTAGAACCGATTCCCTCGGCAGCCCTAGAGGCAATTGTCAAAGGAATTCCCACTTCCTACGAATTTGCCCGCGCCATGGCTTTAGGAGAGGTATTTCAGGACGATAATCCTCAAATACCCAGTAATTTCCCCGATAATGCCCAATTATGCGAGAATTTTGTCGAAAGGGCGATTGCGGCCACTCGCACCTATAAAAATCAACCCCACCTACAAGGGTTAATCCCCTTGGGCGGCCAAAAAGACGATTTAAACTTTTCCCTAGAGAAAAAACGCATCTTGAATGCTGTTCATGTGGTGCGGACGGAGGATAACGTCAAACAACATTCTCACACCCATAAGGTTTTGTAATCAAGGTTAGTTCGGGTTAGGGAAATTTTGCCGTTTTCCCTGATTCCGAACTCAGGTTATCGCAGTGGAGCAATAGCTGCTCAATTAATTGTTTAGTCTCTGGTGATACTAATCGAGGGCAAATATAGGATAATTCTCCCAAAAATCAGCGATAAAAACCTTTTTTCCCATCTAGACTGGCTCTAACCCTTGGGAAGATCGGAAAAATCCCAATTGAGCCACAATTAGCTTAATCAAAAAATATGCTACAATCAGAATGTAAGCACAAGGGGCCGTAACGGTTTCGACAGGTTAGCGAAAGCTCCCCCGTGATACAGGTCGAGAGTGAGTCTCCTCTCGTAAATCAAAGGCTCAAACAAAAAGTAAATGCGAACAACATCGTTCCTTTCGCTCGTAAAGCCGCTCCTGTAGCTGCCTAATAGTCTCTAATCGACTCGAGCATTCATAGTTTGACTCCGTTAAGGACTATGGATAAACCCCCAACGGATGCCACGTTTAACTTTCTCTAGTTAGTTAACCGTCTAAGCTTTAACTAGAGCATCCCACTGTCCGGGATAAGTGACAGTCCCCGTTTCGAGGGTAATCGAAACTAAACCTGTGAATGAACGGACAGTCAATACCTAATTTGGACAGCAGTTCGACTCTGCTCGGCTCCATTGATTACTTTAATGAAAGACCTTCTCTCCCGCATGGACGGGGTACAAACACCGATTATTCCCGTGGTCGGTCAATTAATTAAAGCGAACCCCGGCACTATTTCCCTCGGTCAAGGTGTTGTTTCCTATTATCCACCCCGGGAAGCGCTCGAATCTCTATCTTTATTCTTAGCTAATCCCAAAAATCATCAATATCAATCTGTGGCGGGAATTCCCCCCTTATTAGCAGTAATTCGGCAAAAACTAGCCGAAGATAATCGGATAGAAATCAGCGATAAACAGGCAATTTTTGTGACGGCGGGCAGTAATATGGCTTTTATGAATGCCATTTTAGCCATTACTTCCCCGGGGGATGAAATTATTCTCAACACTCCCTTTTATTTCAATCATGAAATGGCCATAAAAATGGCTGATTGTCAAGTAATTTTGGTCGCCACAGACAAAAATTTTCAATTGCGTCCGGCTGCCATTGAAGAGGCAATCACGGAAAAAACTAAGGCAGTGGTGACGATTTCTCCTAATAATCCCACGGGAGTAGTTTATCCAGAAAATACCCTAAGAGAAGTCAATCGAATCTGTCAAAAAAAGGGCATCTATCACATTCATGATGAGGCCTATGAATATTTTACCTATAACCATGCCCGTCACTTTTCTCCGGCGGCAATTGTTGGTAGTGAATCCTGGACTATTTCCTTATTTAGTCTCTCAAAAGCCTACGGTTTTGCCAGTTGGCGCATTGGTTATATGGTAGTACCAGAACATTTATCTGAGGCGATTAATAAGATTCAGGATACTATTTTAATCTGTCCGCCGGTGGTGTCGCAATACGCAGCCCTAGGGGCATTACAGGTGGGTAAAAGCTATCCTTTAGAACAGTTAAAAACCATCAGTCAAGTTAGAGAAATTTGCCTGAATGCTTTAGAATCAATCGGCGATATCTGTGATGTTGCCACTGCGGAAGGTGCTTTTTATTTTTTCCTGAAAATTACCACAGACAAGAATGATTTTCAGTTAGTTAAAAGTTTAATTGAGCAGCAGCGGGTGGCGGTGTTACCCGGTTCAACTTTTGGGATAACAGAAGGCTGTTATTTGCGTCTTGCCTACGGTGCTTTATCTCCAGAAACGGCTTTAACGGCAGTAGAAAGATTGGTAAAAGGACTGCGTTATTTTAGTCAATGATTTTTAAGAATAAATACCAGCTTTCTTTCTTGGTTTTTACTTTACCACAGCCTTTATCTTCAAGATAACGACTCCCCAAAACCAGAGAGTTTGTACCTCACAATTAAGATAACTGCTATCAGATAACCTCTGATTCTATCTTTTGGGCTATTCTTAGTTTAGCCGAACGAGAACGAGGATTTTTAGCTTGTTCTTCTCGGCCGGGGATAATCGGCTTTTTCGTGATAATTTTCAAGGAATTATTTTCGCGAAAGCCATACTTGATCAGACGATCTTCTAGACTATGAAAACTGATCATAGCGATAATTCCCTCGGATTTTAGCCAGTGGGGGGCTTGATTTAACAATTGTTGCAGAGAATCTAATTCTTGATTAACAGCGATGCGTAGGGCTTGAAAAACCCGCGTTGCCGGATGAATACGTCCATAACGGTAACTAGCGGGTACAGAACTAGCGATGACAGCCGCTAATTCAGTGGTGGTAGTAAAGGGACGTTTTTGGACGATCGAGCGAGCAATAGGACGAGATAAACGTTCTTCTCCGTATTGATAAAAAAGATCTGCTAATTCTTTTTCGTGCCAATGGTTAATAATATCGGCTGCCGTCAGGGATTGACAGCGATCCATCCGCATATCTAAGGCTGCCGTGTGGCGAAAACTAAAGCCGCGCTCGCTCTGATCGAATTGGGGAGAACTGACTCCTAAATCGGCGATAATGCCATCAAAACTGCTATTTTGTCCCTTATAATCGGCGAAGTTCCCCCACCAGAGGGTTAAACGGCTATCTAGATAGGGGGCAAGACTAATTTTAGCGGCTTCTAGGGCGCTTTGATCGCGATCAATGGCGGTTACTGTCGTTTCGGGATGAGCTTCTAAAAGCAAGCGGCTGTGTCCACCACCCCCTAGGGTAAGATCGAGATAATGCCCCCCGGGTTGAATATTTAAACCGGCGATTAATTCTTGACTCAAAACGGAAATATGGAGAAAATCTTGATTCATCTGCTGATAACTTCCTGAAAATGGCGATTTACCCTAAAAATAACTGATAGGCCCGGTTTTGACTTTCATCCCAATAGCGATAGCCGAGAGTATCGAGAAAAGCTTGCCATTGATTCATTTCATCGGGGGGGACCTGTATGCCCACGACGATGCGCCCGTAATCGGCCCCGTTATTGCGATAATGGAAAACGCTGATATTCCAGTGGGGACTCATGGAGGCGACAAATTTCATTAAAGCCCCCGGTCGTTCGGGAAACTCGAAGCGATAAAATAATTCATGGTCGGCTAAATGCGATCGCCCTCCCACCATGTGGCGCAGATGCAATTTAGTCAATTCATCATCACTAATATCGAGGGTTTTAAAGCCGCAAGCTTCAAAACTCTCGGCTAATTTCTTGGCATCGGTGCGATTTTCGATCTGGGCGCCGACAAAAATATGTGCTTCTTTTTCATCGGCAATGCGATAACTAAATTCGGTTAGATTGCGTTTGCCGACACATTCACAAAAACGCCGTAAACTGCCCGGTTGTTCGGGAATAGTCACAGCATACAACGCCTCGCGCCGTTCCCCTAATTCGGCCCTTTCCGCCACAAACCGCAGACGATCAAAGTTCATATTCGCCCCACAAGCCACAGCAACAAGGGTTTTATCCTCAATTCCTTCTCTTTCTACATAAGCTTTCGCTCCTGCTACCGCTAACGCCCCCGCAGGTTCTAAAATCGAGCGTGTATCTTGAAAAACATCCTTAATCGCGGCACAAATATCATCCGTATCCACGAGGATAATCTCATCCACATACTGCTGACAGAGACGAAAAGTCTCCTCTCCCACCTCGCGCACCGCTACCCCATCGGCAAATAATCCCACTTGAGACAAACGCACCCGATAACCGGCTTTTAGGGATTGATTCATCGCGTCTGAGTCCACAGGTTCCACCCCGATAATTTTAATTTCTGGGCGTAAACGCTTGACATAGGCGGCAATACCTGATATAAGTCCACCGCCACCAATGGCGACAAAAATGGCCTCGATCGGTTGCTGATATTGTCGTAAAATTTCCATACCGATCGTACCCTGGCCGGCGATTACCTCCGGATCATCGAAGGGATGGATAAAAGTTAAGCCTTTTTCCGCTTCTAACTGCCGCGCGTAGGTGTATGAATCATCGTAGGTGTCACCGTGCAGGACGACAATTCCCCCCCGGGCTTTTACCGCGTCGATTTTGACTTGGGGAGTGGTGACAGGCATAACGATAATCGCTTGGGTTCCCAATTGCCGCGCTCCCAAAGCGACTCCCTGAGCATGATTTCCCGCCGAGGCAGCAATTACACCTTTTTGTAACAAATCCCTTGACAAATGCGCCATTTTGTTGTATGCGCCGCGCAGTTTAAAAGAGAAAACTGACTGCATATCCTCACGCTTGAGTAAAAGCTGATTGTGCAAGCGTTGGGAGAGATTGGGGGCAAATTCCAAGGGGGTTTCTTGGGCGACATCATAGACGCGTGCGGTGAGGATTTGAACCAGGTAATCGCAGTACATTATTCTTTTTTGGCGGTGGGGATTGGCAAGTCAGGCTAGGATCCAGAATAGATCATCGTCGGTCCAGTTAGCAATAAAGAGCTATCATACTGAATCCTTTGATCATTTTCAACTTTTTCGATGAGTTTTCCTAGTCCGTAATCCTCTAGGATTTATGCAATTTTTTCAAATTCGGCAATGAGAATCTTAACGGCAATCAGCTTTTGATCCTCGTCTAATACATAGTTTTTGGTAATTTCTAGCATTGGAGTTTACCCTAAAATTTCTCTAGATTATTATTGATAAGCTGAATCGTGAGCGGAATAGGTATATCGGTTGGTAGAGAAAAGATAAGCAATTGACAAATAAAGATAGCGGTATCTTTCTGTTTTTGGGTCGGCAAATATCTTCTCCTAGAATTGTGCCAGTTTTGTTATCCCTATTTTACAGGATAGGAGGGTGGTGGTTTATGCTTCCCTAACGCACCCGACTGGACTTTAGATTTTACATTTTGCAAGTCTCGACGCGAGAGAAGAGACTTCTCCAATTATTTTTCCATTTTTCAAAGGGGAGGTGGCCTTGGGGTGCCTTTAGGTCAAAAGTAACGTCTTTGTAGTATATCCAACTATTCTTCATAAATCCTACTCGTACTCGCCAGCCGATTTTATCCCCGAAAGCGTTCCAGATTTTATCATTATACTCCTGCGTCCCGCCGAGGTCGTGATAGATTTTCGCTTGCACAGAAAAGCCAAATTTTCCGTTACTATATTTCACCCATAATTGGTCAATTGTTCGCAAATCTTCGCAGGGGAACTTATCGATATCCTCCTTTCTCAGCCATCTCTCTTTTGTGCGTTTGGCAGCCTGTAGCATCACTCTCTCGGTTTCCTGGTCCGCTTCTTTCCATTGCTGCCGTTTTAATAAATCCTCTAAGTTCCGATAATCGATTCCTTCCGCACTTTTAAGCTGGATAGATGGGGTAGTTTGGGGAACGGAAATAATGGGAGATTGAATAATTGTTGCTACAGGTTGTTTTTGATTAATAATCTGGTGACTAGAAGTCTGACAAATAAATATTCTTGAGGTTAGATGATAGATAATATAACTTCCTTCTCCCTTATAACCGTAGCGTATTAGCGGCAAATGACCTTGAGGTGCTTGCCAACTATAATTAATATCTTGCCAATTCCAACTATTATTTTTTTGCCAGCCTACCAAACTGCCAAAAATATCCCAATTTCTTTCATTATATTCTTCCATGCCACCGATTTCTCGATAGATTTGCCCCTGCACGGAAAAACCAAAGTGACCGCCACTATATTTAACCCATAATTGGTCAATGGTTCGCAAATCCTCGCAGGGAAATTTCTGTATATCTTCATCTCTTAACCAGTCTTTGACACGATTAGTTACTTTTCTTACTAAGTTCGCAGTTTCCTCGTCTGCTTCTTTCCATCGCTTTTGTTTTAATAAATCTTCTAAGTTCCGATAATCGATTCCTTTGGCACTTTTAAGCTGGATAGATGGGGGAGTTTGGGGAACGGAAATAATGGGATTAACGGGTTTTTGAATAGTTGTCTGGGATATAGAGACTGATGTTTTTATCTGCAAAGCTTGCAACACTTCCGATGCGGATTGATAGCGTTTTTTTGTGCCGAACTCGATTAATTTATCCAGAATATTTACCACATCATTACTAACAGGATTATTAACTAACCACTGTCGCCATACCCATTGGTGTTCCCCACCATCGAATAAATCAAAGGGAGATATTCCAGTTAATAAATAAAGGCAAGTTACACCCAAACTATACAAATCACTGGCATTAACTGCCTTGCCATTTCCCTGTTCAGGGGCAATATATTCGGCAGAACCGATAATTGTTCCTGTCATGGAACGATTTAAAGGACTGACAAATTTTGCCGCCCCAAAGTCCACTAAAATTAATTTATTATCGCTTTTTCTGCGAATAATATTTTCGGGTTTAATGTCGCGATGAATTACTTGTTTACTATGAATAAATTCTAGAATCGGTAAAATCTCTGACAAAAGATGTTTAATTTTGGCT
>NZ_JADBTR010000171.1:0-36336 GCF_020246065.1 Microcystis sp. M144S2 | reverse complement strand
TCACCCCGGAAGGGAGTGGATAAACATTAACTTTGCGACTTTCCCAGATAACCGCTAAAACTAATAAACCGAAAATACCCCCCGCACCATAGAAACCATAGCGCAAAAGTCGCACCCACAGGGGAGGGGGACAGTAATAGGAGATGGTGACACAATTGGCTAAGTCTGGAGGGGCCAAAGTAAAGGTATCACCATGACGCAGGGAAACGCTTTTCAGACGACGTTTACCCATATAAACCCCGTTAGTGGAGTTTTCATCTGTGAGTAGGAAATTATGGGGATTTTTCGGGTCACGCTGCAGGGAACAATGAATCTGACTCACCACAGTGTTAAGGATAGTAATATCACAGGAACTGGAACTGCGGCCTAACAAATAGCGATCGCCGATAAGGGGATATTTGCTTTCCCCGCTGCCATTCTCGTTTTTAAGGCGTAATTCGGGAACTCTCGCCCCTTTTTTGAGATTTACCGCCTGAAAATTCACCTTTCCTTGCAGTTTCTGCACGGCAACGGTGACAAGTTGACTAATTTGGGTTTTCGGCGACTGGTTAGACATAGTTTTTATCAGTTATCAGCTTCTGGAGGCAAGAGGGGAAGTGGGGAATTGCAACTAAAACCCTAACACCCCAATTCCCAATTGATACCCAATATCCCTAAATCGACATTTTAGCCTCTAAAGCTTTGAGGTATTCCGTATTGACTCCCGACTCGCGAATCAGAGCAATTTTACCGGTACGCGCCACCTCGCGAATGCCAAATTTATTCAGCATTTGCATAATCGCCACCATTTTACCCGGATCCCCCACCACTTCGATGGTCAGGGTTTCCTCGGAAATATCCACAATCCGGGCCCGGAATACCTGCGCTAATTCGATCACTTCTGCTCGGCGCTCGGCGGTAGCATTAACTTTAATTAGCATTAATTCCCTTTCCACACAAGGGGTTTGGGTGATATCCTGCACCTTGAGGACGTTAATTAATTTGTACAGTTGTTTGGTTAACTGTTCGATGCTGTCCTCGTCTCCTGGTACTACCATCGTAATGCGAGAAACTCCCATCTGTTCGGCAGGACCCACGGCTAGACTTTCAATATTAAAGCCGCGACGGGCAAATAATCCAGCAATACGGGTTAAGACTCCCGCTTCATCTTCAACTAATACGGATAATGTGTGTTTCATGGCGATCTAAGTAGGTAGGCGTTAAAAGTTGTCAGACACCCCCCTTATCAAGGGGGGCAGGGGGGATCGAACCTAAAATCCATTTTTAATTTAATTATAACCAGCTACTTATCTACACAACCTATATTTAACCATTGTAAGACAGGAGGCAAGGCCAGAACAGCTTGTTTTCACCCCACGACGATAAGAAATTTTAACAGATAAAACCCCCCTACCAGCACGGCGAGGCAGGGAGCAAAAGCTGACGGCTGACTCATAATTAATTATCGGGATTTTTTGGCGATTGTCCAGAAGGGAAAAGTTTGACTGGGATTGATGATAACTCCCGTGATGCCATGGCGAGCAAAAGCGTATTCTTTGGTTTGCCAAAGGGGAATATAGGGAACTTCATCGGCGAGAATTTCTTGAATTTTGCCAAAAATTTGCTTTCTTTTGGCTGGGTTACTTTCCTGACGGGATTGGGCGATTAATTGATTCATTTCTTGACTATAAAAAAATGAGCCTTGACTTTGTGATCCGCCTTCTTCGCAGCCGGTTTCTGGAGAACCTTTAGCACAATCTAAAAAGGGATAAATATAGTTATCTGCATCCAAAAAATCGGGATACCAATTAGATAGAGCAGTGGTATAAAGTCCCCGGCTAATATTACGGAAAAAGGCCGCGCCTAGGATACTATTGGGTTCAAATTGAATCATATTATCTAAATCCCGTTTTGCTAGAGCTTTCATCACTGCCGCCACGCTGCTGGAAGTAATCGATCCCGAGGAGTGCCAAACTTCTACAATTGCCGGTTTTTCTGGACTATAACCGGCGGTTTTTAGTAATTGTTTAGCTTGCTCTATATTATGGTTGCCATAGCGCTCTTTAAACACCGGTTGTGACTCGGAAAAAGTAGTAGGAATCAGACTAAAAAGAGGGATGCCTTGACCTTGTAAAATGCGATCATTAAGTAAATCTCGATCGACTAGAGAAGCAATTGCTTGTCGCACTAAAATATTATCGGTGGGTTCACTTTTGAGATTGACGCTCATAAAGTTAATTGCTGCCCCAGAAGATTCGATCGCTTGCCATTTTCCCTGGGCTGCTTCTGTGCGTAACTTTCTCACTTGAGGAGGCAGTAAAGATTGATAGGCAATATCCACCGCACCCGTCTGAAAACCGTTAAATAAATTGGCAGGATTAGAGAGATAAATTTGCACATTAACTCCCTTATTTTTGGCTGGTTCTCCCCAATAGCGATCGAAGGCTTCTAAACTAAAAGAATCGCTGGTAACTGCTTTTAATCGATAATGTCCTGTGCCGATAAATTCTTCGGGTTTGAATTTACCCTCGCCAATTTGATAAAATTTGGGTGAAACCGCACAGGCTCCGGGATAAGCTAAAAGAGCGGGAAAAGCGGCAAAAGGTCTGGTTAATTTAATAGTAATTTCGTCTTCTTTGCTGGCGGTGATTTTATCAATTGTATCCCGGAGAAGAAAGGAAGGTTCTCCACCATTTTTGATGAATCTTTCTAGGGAAAACTTCATCGCCTCTGCGTTAAAAACCGTGCCATCATGAAAGATAACTCCCCGACGTACTGGTATAGTATAAGTCAACCCATCGGGGCTAATTTTGGGCAATTCCGTGGCTAGGAGAGGCTTTAAATTAGTGGTTCCTTCCCCGTAAGTGTAGAGAGTTTCACCGAGATTATAAATAATAAAAAGTCCCGCTAACTCATAACTATCGGCCGGATCGATCGAGCGCGGTTTTAGGGTTGTCCCGATCATCAAGCGATCGCTATCCCCCCGGGGTAAATTGGAATTAGTGGACTGACAGCCCACGGTCAGAAGAAGACAGAGGCAAAATAAACTTAAATAGCGGTAAAGTCGGCGTAAAGGTCTCATCGATGGCGATTAACGGCAGCTAGGTATCGATCGATCCTATCATTTTTGTGCATAGTCTTTTCTTCTAGGTTTCCTTAAGTAAGTAAATTGATTGCTTAATTGGTTGGGTAAAATTCTTCAATAACTGGACTGATTACCCAGACAATTAAACTAAATTTTCTGGTGGAGGATGACAAAAACTTGATCAATTTGCACAAGAAGAAGACTTAGGGTAGAAAAGGGGTTAAATGGTTCAGAATAGCTGGAGCTATGGAGGCAGATAAACAGGGAAATGGGTAATATTTTTCAACCTAGATCAGGTTCCAGCAACTAATTAGAAACTCATCTTCTTGGCTCTTCTAGGTTCTGTGTGATAAGTTTAACTTACTCTATGATCGATCGATCTTTGTGTCCTTTGTGTCTCTGTGGTTCGCCCCACTCCCTCGCCCGCAAGACTGTATCTTAGAATACATTTTACCCACCAAACCTGGGAGAGCCTCTTCTTTTATAAACCTCTTGCATAATTAATTTTTTCAGAGTTCAAAAACGGCAGAAATAAGGATTAGATGGCATAAAGTCTATAAATAGACCATTTAACTGATTATTATTCATTCTTAATTCTCCTGACTCCTGACTACTGGCTACTGACTCCCAACCCTAACAACAATTTTTGATTTTTACAAGAGGTCTTATCCATCAGCCATTTAGGTTAATCCTGTCCCTTCTAAACAAGCTCGATCGAAAATTGCCCCCGTGGTTACTGCCGAGGCTAAATTAGCACAAAGAAGATTGGCATCAGTAAAATTTGTTCCGCGTAAAATCGCCCCGAAAAAAATTGCTTCCTCTAAATCGGTGGCCGACAGATCTGCCCCGGACAGATTAGCGCTAGTAAAATCCGCGTGGGTTAAAATCGCCCCAACAAAACTCACTCCCCGGCCATCGACACCGCGAAAATCTGCCCCGGACAAATCTAGATGATTAAAAACCGCCCCGGCTAAAAAAGCACCGGCCAAACTTGCCCCAGTGACGATCGCATCGAGGAGAATTGCCCCGCGTAAATCGGCATTACGAAAATCTGCTCCCCTTAAATTTGCCCCTGTGAGGTCAGCACCGCGTAAATTTGCCCGTAAATTCGCCCCTGCTAGGTCTGCACCCGCTAAATCAGCCCCTGACAAGTTCATGCCCGCTAAATCTTTTATCTCACCCTGACGAATTGCTAATAAATCAATACTGGGAAAAGTCATGTTCAGCCACGGTTAAATACTGTAAAAATATCTTAGAATATTCGTAAACCTTTGTTAAGAAAGCGCTCCATGTCCCTAGAGCTATTATCCCTAGAAAATATTGAAGAAATCGCCCACCAATACGGATACTGGGCAGTATTTATCGGCATCACCCTCGAAAATATGGGGATTCCCATCCCGGGAGAAACCATCACCATTGTCGGCGGCTTCCTTGCCGGTAGCGGTGATTTAAACTATTGGTTAGTTTTAGTCAGCGCAATTACAGGAGCAGTTTTGGGCGATAATTTTGGCTATTGGCTCGGTCGCGCTGGAGGTTGGCCGTTTTTGTTAAAAGTTGGCAAATTCTTTCGGATTCCGGCTCAAAAACTAGAATTAGCCAAGGATCAATTTAGTAAAAATGCACCCCGGGCGGTCTTTTTCGGTCGTTTCGTGGCTTTGTTAAGAATCTTTGCCGGTCCCATGGCGGGAATTGCCCGAATGCCCTACGGTCGCTTTTTCCTCTGTAATCTGGGTGGAGCGACGGTGTGGGCGACTATTATGGTGACATTATCTTTCTTTTTAGGCCGTTTGTTCCCCTTGCACCAGTTAGTTAGTTCTATGGCTCGTTTTGGTATCTTGGCTTTAATTATCGTCCTGGCCTGGACAATTATTCACCCCATCCTTGAGTCACGGAAAAAGGTGGCTTAAGTCCGTCATTTCAGTTATCAGGGATCAGTGATCAGTTATCAGCTTTTGAAGGCAAGAGGCAACAGGCAAAAGACAGAATCTGACAATTCTCCTACCTAAAAAGAAGGTTATAAACTAGGCACATCAAAGCTTTTAGCTTAACCAATTAGGTCTTAGATTCGGTCGAGTAAATCTCTTGCATAATTAGGGTCTGCTGAAAAAGTTTTTCAGTAAACCCTAATTGAGATTGAGAATATCAATGTCAGAGTTCATAAGGGTTTAAACGGTCTGGAGTTTATTCAGACTTATCTGAAATGACTATAATTTTTATCCACCGGAAAAGGGGGCTTGTTACCTCATTCTTGACGGGGAGCTATTCATGGTGTTAATATAATTTTGTCCAAGATTACAACTATACATCAACGGTGATAGCCAAAAAAATTACTTTTTCTAATGGATTGGAATGTTACTACAGTAGTAGCAAAGAGGAAACAGAATACATTTTTTCGGAAATATTTACTGAAAGGCAATATGAAGGGCATGATATCGTCATCAAAGAAGGCGATGTGGTCTTTGATGTTGGAGCCAATATCGGTCTATTCTCTATTTTTGTCAAGGGAGTTGAACCAACAGCAAAAGTTTTCGCCTTTGAGCCAATCAAGCCAACTTTTGAGGTTTTGCAAAAAAATATTCATTTGCATTCTTTAGAGGATGTTGTTTTATTTAACTGTGGATTAAGTTCAGAGAATAACCCAGCAAAAATCTTTACTTTTTATCCCAATATGTCTGCTAATTCAACCACAAAGCCAGAGGATACCTTGGCTGAATTAGAAGATATTCAAGTCGATCAGAATTCCCAAAAAATAGAAAATTTGTTTGAAGAGTTTTTCCAAGAAAAAGAACAAGTAGCCTGTGAAGTAAGAACTCTATCTTCCGTAATTAATGAACTCGGTATTGACTCCATTGACTTACTGAAAATTGACGTGGAAGGAGAAGAATACGAAGTATTTCAAGGCATCGAAGCTAAAGACTGGCCAAAAATCAAGCAAATAGTGGCTGAAATTCACGATAAAAAGGGACGCTTAAAGCAAATAAGCCAAATGCTGGCAGATAATGGCTTCAAAATTCAACTAGAAAAAAGAGACTTGCTACCTTCGACATTCGTGGATATTTTCCATTTATATGCTGTGCGTTAGGGGTTAAATTTTTATTGTCAAAGTTAATCTATTTTTCCAGAAAATTGGTTAATAACTGACTGAAGCGTTGGGCAATAATCGGTGCATCAAATTCTGAAACTTTCGCTCTACCTGCCTTCCCTAAGGAACGAGCTTTCTCTGGATTGAGAAGCACTTCCGCTAATTTACTGGCTAAATCTTCAGCATCTAAGGGATTGGCTAATAGACCTTGTACACCATCTTCAATCAACTCCGGTGTCGAGGAGGAACGACTGGCGACAATCGGTTTATAACTGGCCATAGCTTCAGCAAAAACTAGGCCAAATCCTTCTTGCAGACTAGGTAAACAAAAAACTTGACAATCAAGATATTCTTGGATCAGTTCTTGATAGGAAAGATAGCCGAGAAAAGTAACATTTTGCTCTAAATTGAGTTCTTGTGCTAGACGGCGTAAATTATTCCATTCAGGACCTTTGCTGGCAATTCGTACCTCTACATCGGGTATTTGACGGCGGAGAATTGCGGCGGCGCGGATCAAAGTAGCAACATTTTTGCGAGGATACTGGACACCGACACAAAACACCGTCGGCCTCCTCTGCTCGCGGTTTCTTTCCTCATACTTGACCGAGGCGACCGCTGCATCCCACCCTTTAAGATCAATTAGAGAATGAACAATTTCGATATTGCCATCGTACTGATAAAGTTGCTTGAGTCTAGTACGGGAATACTCACTGGTAGAGATGACCAGATCCGCACGATGGACGCTCACTTTCTCGGCCTTTGCCATCAATTCTAAGGAAGTTCGCACCCAACCCCGCTCAAAGGTGGCTTCATCGGCAATAATACCGTGAATATAAACGATAAAAGGGACTTTTAGGCGATCGCTGATGGCGTAACCATCCATATCGTAACCCACCACCACATCATAGTCATCAAAGCAACGGGGATCGAGTCGCCAATTCCAAAGAAAGCGATGCGCCATGTAGCCTAACGGACCCGATGCTTTGGTTGGCGAGAAGACATCAACCAGATGACCCTGGGAACGTAACTCGTTAGTCAGGTGGATATTCCCAACGAAAGTACCACTTCCGAGCTTGACATTTTGGGGAGTTGCTGTGATGATTGCTATCTTCATTTTTTGTCAAAGTTTATGGCAGCGGTTGGATTATGATGGGAAAATCAGAACAAATAAGCTGGGCAGGAGTAGGTGCGAATCAAATCTTGATTCTACCTGATAACATTCTCAAAATCTATGGACGAACCGAGATTTTTGCGTCTGTTAGCCTTTTTTCGTCAAAACGATGAAATGTCCGTATCGATTTTCCCGATCATTTTTATCTTGAATAAATTCATCGAAATTTTTGAGTCTGAAAACCCGTCCTTTAAAATGGGTATTAGTATGTTAGAAAAGAAACGCAGATTTATTAATTATCGATAAGAAAGCGGTTATCAAAAATAACCGCTTCTGGAATTTTCTAAGAATCTCTTTAACGTTCGCGGCGCCCGAAGTTTTTGCGATCACCGCCGCCACGACCGCCAGAATCTTCTTCTTTGGGACGAGCTTTGTTGACTTTCATCTGTCGTCCCATCCATTCGGCTCCGTCAAGAGTTTCGATCGCTTTTGCTTCTTCCTCATCGGAGGACATTTCCACAAAACCAAAACCGCGCACTTTACCCGTTTCCCGATCTACGGGCAAGTAAACGCGACTAACCGTGCCGTATTCAGCGAATACCTCTTTCAAGTCATCTGTCGTGACCTCATAAACCAGATTACCAACGTAAATCGTCATGGATTGTCTCCCAATATCACAGCCATTTCGAGAAGGAGATCGGACACAACCCAGTCAAGGCCATCAGGGAAAAACCACTTCTGTTTGAAACCAATGCTGCTACCGAACCTAACTACTCTCTCTAAACTAGCATAGCTTATCAGTGATCAGTTATCAGTGATCAGTGATCAGTAGGAGTAGGGAGTATTAAGTGAGCAGTATTACACGGCGGTTTTCTGCTTTCTTTTCACTGATTACTGATTACCGTTTACTGATCACTGATTAGGGTAGCCAAGGATATTGACTAAAATCGGGGGGACGTTTTTCGAGGAAAGCCTGTTTACCTTCGGCTCCTTCGGCGGTCATATAGTAGAGTAAAGTGGCATTGCCTGCTAACTCCTGTAAACCCGCTTGACCATCACAATCAGCATTAAAAGCCGATTTCAGGCAGCGAATCGCCAAGGGACTTTTTTCGAGAATTTCTAGGGACCATTTAACCCCTTCCTGCTCTAATTCTTCCACCGGGACGACATGGTTAACCAAACCCATTGCTAAAGCTTGTTGGGCGTTATACTGCCGACAGAGAAACCAAATCTCACGGGCTTTTTTCTGACCGACCACCCGGGCCAGATAGCTAGAGCCAAAACCGCCGTCAAAACTGCCCACTTTCGGACCGGTCTGGCCAAAAACGGCGTTATCCGCCGCTAAGGTTAAATCACAAACCAAGTGTAAAACATGACCGCCCCCGACCGCATAACCTGCCACCAGCGCGATAACTACCTTGGGGATGGAGCGAATTAATTTCTGTAAATCCAGCACATTGAGCCGGGGTACGCCATCATCGCCAATATAACCCGCCTGACCGCGCACCGTCTGATCGCCGCCAGAACAAAAAGCATATTTGCCGTCGCTGTGGGGACCTACACCCGTGAGCAGTACCACCCCAATGCGGGCATCCTCGCGAGCATCACAGAAAGCGTCGTAAAGCTCAAAAACTGTCTTCGGACGGAAGGCATTACGCTTATGGGGGCGATTGATGGTAATTTTGGCGATTCCCCCCCATTTATGGTAAAGAATATCCTCGTAGGTTTTGACGGATTGCCATTCAACGCTCATAGTCTCGGTTATCGGCACAGCTTTTTTACCTTACCCTATTTTGTCCCCCACTTTGAAGCAGGGAACGCCAGAATAGGGGAATGGATAGTTGACGGACAAGGTTTAAACCCACATTCCGCTCCCTCAACTGTCACATAAGCTGTCCCCTTTACTCTCAATCCTTGTCAGGACCGATTCTAGGGAATAGGTGACAGTTTCGTTAGACATTTTCCTAGACTCCTATAGATTTTTGAGTTTTTCGAGCAGCTATTTATTATGGTCATAAGGGAAGTAACTGTTTCTCAGGGTAACTTCTAGGGATTGGGGAAAAAACCAAAAAGTTTAGCAGCACCTCCCAAGACAGCAACCACCAAAGCGATGAGAATCCCCCGGTTGGTAAATTCCTGATAAGCAACCCGTACCGTTAATCCCTCGATTTTCTCGTCTAATACTTTAATATCTCCTTTTAACTCGGCCTTGAGTTCGGCCTGTCCGATTTCTAATTTGGTTAGCCGGTCTTCTACCTTGTCAAATCTCTCATCTACCTTGTCAAATCTGTCATTCATCCGTTTTTCAAGGGAGTCGATTTTACTCTCAATCCTTGTCAGGACAGATTCTAGGGAATAGCTGACAGTTTCGTTAGACATTTTCCTAGACTCCTCGATCTATCTGGCGACTATCTTAATTATTATACTAAGTCCGTTGAGTAAGTAAGTGGTTTCAATTAAATTGAAGATATATCCCCCCTTAATCCCCCCTTGATAAGGTGGGGTATCTAACAATTTTTAACACCTACTTACTTAGCAGATAATATTCAGCCGCTTTTTTAATTAATAAAGCTATCATTAAAAAATTCTGAATTCCATGAAAAATCTGACCATGTACAACGCTATAATCGAATAAACAACTAAACTTTATATTTCTGTAATGCTTAAGTAGATAGGTATTAAAAACTTTCAGATCCCCCCGCCTATCGGCACCCCCCTTATCAAGGGGGGCAGGGGGGATCGAACCTAAAATCCATTTTTAATTTAATTATAACCAGCTACTTATTAAAAACTTTCAGATACCCCCGCCTATCGGCACCCCCCTTATCAAGGGGGGCAGAGGGGATCGAACCTAAAATCCATTTTTAATTTAATTATAACCAGCTACTTATAAACAAGCTGGTTATCCTAAATCAGATGGGAAAGATGCTCTTGGCTCTCCTGGTTATTTTGTTTCTTCTGTGGGAGGTGTGCCATTGGCAGTTCTGAAGTGCTATATTAGAGATCAAGAAAAGCTGTCGTGAAACGAAGGGGTTTTAAACCTAAATTTTCGATAATCAGATAGCTATCATCTCAAAAACTATCACCATGACGATCGATCCGCAACAACTCATCGAACTGGCTCTCAAATCCGGAGCAGTGGCAGCCGAAGTTTATCAATCTTCCTCCCTTTCCCATCCCGTTTTTTTTGAGGCTAATCGTCTCAAACAGCTAGAAAGTTCTGAATCTGTGGGAACTGCCTTAAGATTATGGCGCGAGGGTTGTCCGGGGTTAGCGGTGGGTTATGGTGATGTGGAACCGAAAATTTTAGTAGAAACGGCGTTAAATTTATCCTATCTCAATGCTCCCGAAGAAATCGAATTTTCGGCGCCACGACAGGCAATTTATGACCCGATTGGTCAGGATGTGGCGGTAGAATCTTTAATCGAGATGGGTAATCAAATGATTGGCCAAATTCGCCAAGTTTATCCTGAGGTTATTTGTAGTGGTGAATGGGAATGTGAACGGGAAATCACCCGTTTGGTTAATTCCCAAGGTTTATATTGTCAATATACCGATACAGCTTTGAGTTATTACCTGGGGATTGAATGGGTGCGGGGGGAGGATTTTCTCGCGGTTTATGATGGGGAATATACTCGCAGTACACCTCATCCCGATACGGTAATTAAACAGTTATTGCAGCGACTACAATGGGCTGCCAATAATGTGGATAGTCCCACGGGAAAATTACCAATTTTATTGACCGCTAATGCAGTTACCCTGTTATGGGGTACGGTGGAGATGGCTTTAAATGGGAAACAGATATTAGAAAAGTCTTCGCCCTGGAGTGATAAAATCGGTCAATTGGTGATGTCAGAAAAGTTGACTTTATCCCAACAACCTGAGCAAGAACCCTATAGTTATCCCTTTGATGATGAGGGAACTCCTACTAAATTTTTATCTTTAATTGAGGGAGGTAGAGTTAAAGAATTCTATAGCGATCGTACCACGGCCAGATTATTAAAAACTACTCCGACGGGAAACGGTTTTCGTCCCGGTTTAGGGGTTTATCCCATGCCGGATTTAGTTAATTTAATCGTTGCACCCGGAGAGGGAACTTTAGAGGATTTAATCTCGCAAATAGACGAAGGCCTAGTTATCGACCAAATTTTAGGTCATGGGGCGGATATTTCGGGCGATTTTTCTGTCAATATCGATCTGGGTTATCGCATAGAAAAGGGCAAAATCACCGGACGAGTTAAAGATACAATGGTGACGGGAAATGTTTATACAGCTTTGCAGAATTTAATCGCTCTGGGGGCCGATAATCAATGGAATGGCTCCTGTTATACTCCCTCGCTAATTGTTGATAGTTTATCGGTGGTGGGGTAAAAATGTGGCGTTGTCAAATTGAAAGATGCTCCTAATCAGCACCGGAACTGAAATCACTAGGTGTAGGGCTAATTCATGAATTAGCCCTACAATAGGCGTTGTCAAATTGAAAGATGCTCCTAATCAGCACCGGAACTGAAATTAACTCCCCCTACTTTTTGGGGTTAATTTTTTTGGGCTTTATTTGACCTGAAAAGAGGGGGTTTGCAGGCAGGCACGGATTCCCATTCTATAAGAAATTATCTGTCAAGTCGCGGGGTTTTGTCAAGCTTTTTTGGAAAAAAAATTAACCGACACTCAAGGGGAGAAAATTATCGGCAGAGATATTATTTAATCTCCCCTTTGATTAGGTATTTTTCAGCCTGGCATTAACGCTTTAGTTGCCGAGGCCCCAAGGCGATTTAATTGCCGATTAATTTGCCATCCGACGAGGGTTAAACCCAACCACTGACCGAAGATTGCCAAAGCGAAAGAGGGAAGTGTAGCGTATTTAGTAGCGGCAATGGGAAGAAAAGTAAAAAACCATAAAAGCGGAGATTGACTGGGATTAACTCTCAAGACAGCAAAACAGAGGAAGGGGAAAATAATCAAAATGCCGATGCTAGTAGCTGCCAGCAAAGCGCGTTTATTTGTGCTGGCTAACATCAATAATTGGGCGATAGCGGCATAGACTAAAATCATGTTCATTGCCAAGAGAAACCCGGCTGCAGTGGCTAGTTTATATTGATGGAGAGGGGCGATAAAAATAGCGGGAAGGATGAATAAAATGGCAATAGCGACGTTAACAGCCATGGCTAGGGTAGAAGGACTTTTTTCGCCAAAGATTAAAGCTTTCCCCAGACTAATGCCCGTTTTTCCTTGCAGATGACGATAGCGAGTCCAATCTTGGATAGTTTGACGGGGGGGAGTGAGGGCAAAAAGGATTAACAAGCCAAAAATTGCCACAAAAACGCTAAGAATGACAAAATTATCGAAAAGATAGCTCGGTTGCAGAGTTTGGAAGACAAAACCCAGGCTAATAGCACTAAAATAGCCCATCATCCAGTAACTTTGGGGTTTACTAATAAGAGTAGCGAGGGGATTATGGAAGCGACGCTGGAGAACTCGGGTTAAAACGTAGGTACAGAGGGCAAAATTGAGCAAAATTAAGCTAATACCCATTATAACCGATTGCCAGAGAGATTGACCGTACCAACGCAGATCAAAGATTTGTGAGATTCCTAGATAGCGTACCGCATCGGGGGGGAGAAAGGTAGATTTAACTAGATAGGGAAGGACAAAACTAGGATTAAAGAGAATTAACCAATCAAAGGGAGTACGGGAACCGCCATAGCCCGATAAAGTAAAAATAGTGCTATAAAACACAAAGATTAAGACTGCAGCACTGCCTAACCAGGGTTGAAATCCCCCTAACCATGGCGTGGCTAAAGCGAAACTAAGGGCGGCATGATAGAAAAAGGCACAACTAGCGATCAGAACCGCGTAGAAGGCTAAAATTAACGATAAGGGAATACCTGCTAATAAACCCGCTCCCAAGTGAAAGGGTAAAGCGAGAAGACAGACGAGATAGAGGAGAATGGGAACCCCGAAAATTTTGCCGATAAAAATCGTTTTGGCGGGTTGGGGACTCAGACGGATAAAATTAAGTGTACCCCGGCACTCTTCCCCGGAAAGATCGGCGATTAATTGATAGGTTCCCACCACTAAAAGAGCGAAAATGCCGGTAATACTCAGAAAAGTGAAGATATCTAACCACCATAACCGGGAGATAATCATCCATTCACCATTTAGGTCTTGGATACAGTATTTAAGCCCACTATAGGGATAATAATCGTTGTTATTGGGGGGATTAGCGGTACAGTAACGACTAAATCCCGCCCCTACTGGCAAAAGATTTTGATAGTATAAATAAACTAATAATTGACCAACAAGGGAGATTACTGAGGCGATCGAGATATTTTTCGGGGTTAATCTTCCTTGCCATTCTCGCATAATTTGCGGGTTGGTTTCCGTAAGGCGATCGATTATTGTCACTATCATGTTTTTGTCCTCTCTACAGCCGTTATCAGGAGCTAATCCTAGGTTAACCCAGTAACTTCTCGATCGGTTCGGGGAGAAAGAACTCGATCGAGATGCAGCTAAAATCTGGGTTCGGGAATCAAAAAGGGAAAAGTGCCGGACCCGGGAGCTTCTGTTTTACACTAGAATTTGGCCGCCTGAATCTAGATCTATGCCCACTCTGACCCTCAATTTTCCCCTAACTGCCGTTGTCGGCCAAGAAGCGATTAAATTAGCCCTACTCTTAGCCGCTGTGGATCCCGCCCTGGGGGGTGTGGTGATTGCCGGTCGTCGGGGAACCGCCAAATCAGTCATGGCGCGAGCGATACATTCCCTACTGCCACCGATCGAAATTATCGCAGGTAATGTCTTTAATTGTGATCCCAACAATCCCGACGAATGGGATGATCGCACTAAAGAAGAATATAGCAGTGGAGAGGTCCCCACGGAAGTTATCCAGGCCCCCTTCGTGCAGATTCCCCTAGGAGTCACCGAGGATCGTTTATTGGGTTCCGTCGATGTGGAAGAATCCGTGAAACAGGGGGAACCAGTCTTTCAACCCGGTTTATTAGCCAGCGCCCATCGGGGAATTCTCTACATCGATGAAATTAATCTACTTGATGACCAAATTGCTAACCAATTACTAACAGTTTTAAGCGAAGGACGTAACCAAATCGAACGGGAAGGCATCAGTTTTCAACATCCCTGTAAACCAATCCTGATCGCTACTTATAACCCAGAAGAAGGGGATTTACGAACCCATTTATTAGATAGAATTGCCATTGCGCTTTCCGCCGATGGTGTCCTTAGTTTAGACCAACGAGTCACCGCCGTCAATCAGGCGATCGAGTATGCTGTTTCTCCCACCGCTTTTATCGCCCAATATGCCCAAGAAATCGATGATCTAAAAACCGAAATTATTCTGGCGAGGGAATGGTTAAAAGAGGTAAAAATTAAACCCGAACAAATTAGTTATCTAGTGGAGGAAGCGGTGCGCGGTAGGGTGGAAGGTCATCGCGCCGAGATTTTTGCCGTGAGAGTAGCCAAGGCCGCCGCCGCTTTAGAAGGTCGGGATTTAGTCAGTGCCGATGACTTAAAAAGAGCCGTCGAATTAGTTATTGTACCTCGATCGCTGATTACGCCGCCACCCCCAGAACAGGAACAACAGCCACCGCCACCACCGCCACCACCGGAACCGCCCCAAGACGAAAACCAGCAGGAACAGGAAGAAAAAGAGGAGGAGAAAGAGGAGGAAAAAGAACCGGAACAGCCCGATAATTTGCCGGAAGAATTTGTTTTCGACCCGGAAGGGGTTTTACTGGATCCCAGTGTGCTGTATTTTGCCCAGATGGCCCAGCGTCAGGGGAAATCGGGGGCGCGTAACCTGATTTTCTCGGAAGATAGAGGACGTTATATTAAGCCGATGTTACCCCGGGGCAAGGTAAAAAGAGTCGCCGTCGATGCCACTCTCCGGGCGGCCGCGCCCTATCAAAAAGCCCGTCGCTTGAGGAATCCCGAACGTCATGTGATTATAGAAGAGGGGGATCTGCGCTCAAAACGGCTGGCCCGCAAGGCCGGTTCTTTAATTGTCTTTGTGGTTGATGCCTCCGGTTCCATGGCCCTGAATCGGATGCAGTCGGCCAAAGGTGCGGTTATGCGTCTGTTAACGGAAGCTTACGAAAATCGCGACCAGATTGCCCTGATTCCTTTCCGGGGTGAGCGAGCAGATGTACTATTGCCGCCGACCAAATCGATTACCCTAGCGAAAAAACGTCTAGAAACCCTGCCCTGTGGCGGCGGTTCCCCCTTAGCCCACGGTTTAACCCAAGCGGTTCATGTGGGGATGAATGCCCGTTTATCGGGGGATATCGGTCAAGTGGTGGTTGTGGCGATTACCGACGGGAGAAGTAATATTCCTTTGGCGAAATCTCTAGGCGAACCGATTCCGGAGGGGGAAAAACCCGATATTAAGGCAGAACTGCTCGATATTGCCGCTAAAATTCGCTCTTTAGGCATTAAACTGCTGGTTATCGATACGGAGAAAAAATTCGTCTCCACTGGTTTTGCCAAAGAATTAGCCCTAAAAGCTGGGGGTAAATATTATCATCTACCCCGGGCCACGGAACAAGCGATCGCATCTATGGCGCGAGGGGCAATTGCGGGACTGTAGCTGGGGTTTGCCGAAAAAGGTTTTCCTGGGGGCAGGGTGTGGGGTGTGGGCTTCGGCCGTGAGCTCAGCCGAACGGGTGTGGGGTGTGGGGTGTAGGGTGTGGGGTGTAGGGAAAGAAACCTCTTTCATCTGTGGGGGTGAAAATTTTTTCATCGGGCCTGCCCCCTGCCTTCGTTATTGACTCGAATTTTGCTGATTTTCTGTTTTTCCCGGTCTGGTGTGACAGCATCTAGAAAAACTTAACAATAATCAGCAATAAGCGAGAGATATACTACAAACAAACATGAGCAAGTTTTAATTAAGAGAACTATGAGCTTTCGATTTGGCAAAATCTTGATGGCAGGGGTATTAGCGACACTTTTGCTAGTAACTTCCTGTGCTAAAGCTCCCTCGCAATTTGACCAAGCACAACAGGAAAGTACCGCTCGCGGGGCGGCGGCAGTGGTGAAAGAATCCACCTCGGGCGGCAGTTTTAATCGGTTTTTCCCGCCTTCTGGGGGAGGATACGAGCGCGTCTATACCCAGGAGAAAAAAGGCTTTGCTGAGGCAAAACTGAAGCAAGATGGCAAAGTTGTGGCTATGTTAGCCATATCTGACATCAGCAATAATCCCGCCGCGGCCAATAAATTCCAAGACAGTCAAACCACAATTAAAGGTTTTCCCTCTGTGGAACAGGGTGCAACTGCCACCGCCGTTTTAGTCAATAATCGCTATCAAGTCAAGGTTTTATCGCGGGAGCCAGATTTTACCGCCAGCGATCGCCAAGCTTGGTTAGCTAAGTTCGATTTAGATGGTTTAGCAAAATTAAAGTAAGGAGACATCCGTGAGTAAGCCAATTTTTGAACTGGTGGACGAATTACCGACTAATAATCTCACCGTCAAAGTTCTCAAAACCCTTGATTATGTGGTGCCGGGAGAGTGGGATAACCTAGTCGGGTTTAAAAATACGATTATCAAAGTCACTGGTGAAACCGACGAAAGCATGATCCAACAGATTGGCGATCGAGCCGTTTGGTTGTTTAATGATAAATCCCAGGGCTATCAACGGGCGCTTTGGCTCTACCAAACCATCGACAGCGCCGATAATGCCCTAGCCACTGCCTCTCTTGCCAATGCCGTCGGTGGTAAAATTCCCCTCATGGGCGGTTTAATCGAAAGATTAACCCCTGCTCCCGAAAAAGCGCAAACCATCGATCTAACCCTGAAATTAGTGACCGAATTAGTCGCTTTTTGTCAAATTAATGGCATTCCGGGGGATAGTATCGGGGATTTCGTCGCTTCCCTAGGAGATTATAGCGGCGAATCCTTGATGCGGATGGCGGCGTTAGTTTGTTTGGATGGTTTAATCCCTCTGGGGGGCAGTTTTATCCGCAAAGTGGAATCGAGCCTGAGCATTCTCAGGCCGGAAGAATTAGAATCTAACTCCACTTTCGGCAGTATTAAAGAATTGATTCCGGGGGGAAATACTGCCAGAAAATTAGACTTTATCGGTCAAAGTTTCGACTCCACTAAAGGTTGGATGAGTAATTTTGTCAGCGAGCGCAGTTTGAGCCAGCAGGGATTATTGAGCAAAATTCAGGGATTTATCGACTTTTCTGCCGATAAATTGGTATATGTTGGCGCATTCCTCGATATGACCACCAATTACTATGAACATACCGGCATTCAAACCCTGGCTCGTCGTTTAATCGAAAGAGCCGTGGCGGAAATTTAACTGGAAGACTCTGATAACAACCGAAGAAAAAGCCCTAGAGAAACGGGAGGAGTTGACTGAAGCTGCTGAGACTCTATCTCACCAGAAATGCTCCTCTTTTCTCCTCAGGATGTAGGTGTTTACTTCAGCTATCAAAAAGCAGCGAGTGAAATGCCCGCACAACCCGGAGCGATCGAAAAACCCCGATAAATTTTCCTGTCCCCAACCTGATATGATCGGGATTGCCAGGCTTACGATTAAGACCAATGCAAAATTTTCCTATCTCCAAATCTCCATGATTTAGGGCTTTTTTCCTTGGGAATTTGTCGTTAAGGACAGCAGCACCAGTTTATTTTTTATCTTTAGCCCCGCATATCTAACCGCTCATGTCTATTGAAGAAGCCTTGAAACTCCTAAAAGAATATGGATGTATTCAACTAAAAATTGCCCAATCCCCCGAAGAAGAAGAAGCTCTAAGACAGGCAATTTTATTAGTTAACCAAGGTTCGGAATCAATTAATTTAGGTATCTGTGCCGATAACAGTGAAGAGGGGTTTAAAGCCCTGAAAAGTTATCTACAAGCCCTAGGATACCCCCTACCTAATACTCTCCCAGAAGACCAGCCAGAACCGGGAGCGGTGTATATTAAATACAATACCCAAAGACAAGCTTCCTATCTCGATTCCTATACGGGAACCTATCGCGGTGTCCTGATTTCTTGTCAATCAGAAAATGATCAATTAGTCGGTACTTATGGTCACTTTCCCCTCGATTTATTCTCTGAAGAGGCATAGTTTTGGGGTTATTGAAGCGATTAACAATCATCGGCACCCCCCTTATCAAGGGGGGATTAAGGGGGGATCGGCACCCCCCTTATCAAGGGGGGATCAAGGGGGGATCGGCACCCCCCTTATCAAGGGGGGATCAAGGGGGGATATATTGAAACCACTTACTTAACAACCAAAAAGCTCCCCACTCCTGTCCACTGAAGTCTCTTTCCTGAATCTTTTTAACTTTTTACCTGAAAAAAATATGTATTTGTTAATTCCAGCAGCGGGAATGGGTAAACGGATGGGCAGCGATCGCAATAAGTTACTGCTCACCCTGCACGGAAAACCGCTCCTCGCTTGGACTTTGCTGGCTGCCATGCAATCCAGGGCAATTATCTGGATTGGCATCATGGCACAACCGGAAGACTTTGAGGAGATCCGAGAGATTATCACCCCTATAAATGCCCTTAAACCCGTGCAAATCATCCAAGGAGGTGAAACCAGACAAAAATCGGTTTACAATGGCTTACAAGCCCTACCAGAGGGGGCTGAGACGGTTTTAATTCACGATGGGGCGCGATGTTTAGCCACTCCCGAATTATTCGATCGCTGTGCCGCTGCTTTAGCCACTTGTCTGGGTTTCATAGCGGCCATTCCGGTGAAAGATACGATTAAAATTGTCGATAGCAAGGGCTGGATTGAGGATACACCGGATCGCTCGCGGTTGTGGGCAGCCCAAACGCCCCAGGGTTTTCAGGTAAAATTATTAAAAGAATGTCATGAACAGGGACGAAAATTAGCTTGGGAAGTCACCGACGATGCTGCCTTATTAGAAAAATGTGGTTTTCCCGTCAAAATTGTCGTCGGTGAAGAAACTAACTTAAAAATTACTACCCCCGGAGATCTGGCAATTGCCGAGTATATTTTAAGTCAGCGTTTATAATTTTTCATCTACTTTAACGCCGTCCCGTTTAATAATACGAGCGGGAATACCCACCACCACACAATTAGGTGGAACATCCTTGACTACCACTGAATTTGCGCCCACGGTGACATTATCGCCGATGGTAATATTTCCTAAGACTTTAGCACCAGCGGTAATCCTGACATTGTTGCCAATTTTGGGGCGGCCGCTTTTATCTTTATAGCCAATTGTTACCTGTTGATTAATCCAACAGTTATCGCCCAAATCCGCCATAACAATCGTACTAAAACCGTGTTGAATAAATAATCCTTTGCCAATCGAACAGGAAGAATCTAGAAATAAGTAGGAACTTTCTCGATAAAAAAACCTAAGAATATACATTAAAAAACGGCTAAATGAACCACCTTGAAAAAGACGACAATAATATAAATTTCTAAATTCTTTTGCCTCCAGACATAGAGCTAATAATTGTAACCAATCTGCTCTTTTTTCCCGGTCTAATAACTCTACCCAACGCCGCACATCACCTAAGATAAGTTCTCGATTATTAGCTACCTGAAAAGCAATGATTAAGGGTGAGAGCCAAAGAATACCCGCATAGAAAAATAATTTTCGGAAGAAACTTTTCATCGTTGGTCTAAAATAAGTGACAATAGACTTGCTTTTTGTTGCTATTAATTATAGTAGTATTGTAGGGAATAGTTCAACCGTCGCCCGTTTATTGGACTCCAACGATGTCAACTACCTTACAGTTCTTGCCCGAAGTATCCGTGATCGTGCCAATTTATACGGATTTCAGCTACTTTTAGGCGTAGGCACTTTCATCGAATTTTATTTGAAGTTAATTATTTACATAACAAATCCCGAAGAGCCGAAAAGATTAGTAACTTAACGGACGAGAGGCGCAACATTTTGAGATTTTTCCCCAAACCTTGCCAAGAATATTATCTCTTAAGTAGGTAGGTGTTAAAAGTTGTCAGACACTCCCCTTATTAAGGGGGGCAGGGGGGATCGGCACTCCCCTTATCAAGGGGGGATCAAGGGGGGATCGGCACTCCCCTTATTAAGGGGGGCAGGGGGGATCAGAGGCAAAATCTATCTTCAATTTAATTATAACTACTTACTTATCTTGACCAGATGGATTGACTTCAAGGGGTGACAAAACAAAGCGAGCAACTCGAACATCTCCCGCTAGATGTTAAGTCTGATTGCCCGTTTATTCTCAACAAGCACTATTTATTGAGAATGAACGGGGGAACCCTGAAATTTTCGGCTTAGTGGGCGGCAGCTTGCCGCCCACTCACTCCACTACTTAAGTATTTTGTCTCACGCCCCTTCCTCTTTTGAGACGTTGTGACACTTGGGGTGCGGAATGTGGGTTCGGACGTTCGGCGAGACTTCGACGGTGAGCTCAGTAGTTCGACAGGCTCACTAACACGAACGCCCAGCCGAACCGCCGAACTGCCGAACGGCAAAAGGCAACAGCAAAGGGATTGGGGGAGGTTCGGCTAATCTAAGAATAAGCGGTTTAAATGCGTCTTAGGTTACTTCCCCATCACCCCATCACCTCATCACCTCACTTCCCCCAAAAAAATTTTTTGCAAGGGTGATAGGTTTTCTGAAACAGGTGGGTAAGTTGTTTATAGACAAAAAACATCAATCGGAGATACAGCTGTGAACTCTGCTTTCAAATTCAAACTCATCCAAGCTCTCAACAAAAAGAACGGTAACAAAGGTTTCACCCTCATCGAACTCCTAGTGGTTGTTATCATCATTGGTGTACTGGCCGCCATCGCTCTCCCCAACCTCCTCGGTCAGGTGGCCAAAGGCAGACAAGCTGAAGCTCGCAGCAACCTCGGAGCCATTAACCGCGCCCAGCAAGTTAACCGCATAGAAAGAGGTACCTTCGCAATATTCTCCACTACCCCGACTGTCAACCAGTTGCCCGTATCTATACAACCCACATACTACGCATACACTGGACCTACCGTCGCCAGTGCCACCGGGGCTGTAACTGATGCTACCGCTATCAGCACCTACATAAACGATATTCGCGACTACTCTGCTGCAGTAGCTCAACCTGCTGCTGGTGTTTTCAGTTCAGTTATTTGTGAAATGTCTAGCCCGACTACAACTTTTGCCACTGCGACTACAACTACTGGTACTGCGGCTTGTGGAACTGGAAGCGCACCAATCGACTAGATATTCTTCCCAGATTGCCTAAAAGCTTTCTGGCATGACAACCAAGAATTGATAGTTAGCGGAAGGTGACAGGGAAATATTCTCTTGGAAAATCTGCGCTCTTGGTTACTTTGGGGATGGGATTTTAGTCAGTGAACAGTAATCAGTAAACAGTGAACTAAAAACTCACATCTGATAACAAGAACCGAATCTCAAACCTAATTTGTTAAGCTAAAAGCCTTGACTTACTGACCTTCTTTTTAGGTAAGGGAATTGCCAGATTCTTTCTTGGAGTCCCTTGCCTATTGCCATAGGAAGCTGATAACTGAAATCTCCAACGCCCAACTAGAAAAATACAGACAATATTGCCAGGGCCTAACCATGAAATACCTTCTTTTTTTAGCAATTAAATCACAAGGGAAAAAAGCGAGGGGTTTTACCTTAATAGAATTGCTAGTAGTGGTGATTATATTAGGAGTTCTCGCCGCCGTCGGTTTACCGAATCTATTAGGGCAAGTCTCCAAAAGTAGGCAAGCAGAAGCACTGGCGATACTGGGACAAATCAATCGCGCCCAACAGGCTTATCGCTACGAAAATGGTACTTTTGCCAGTGTAGAGACAAATGAATTACCCATTAATAGCATTGACACCGCTAAATTTTATACTTTTATAGATCTCGGGATTACTTCTGACCCTTCTGGTAGCCTCAGTCCCGATGCTTTTGGTGCTAACTATCGAGCGGAGGCACGGCCTCTATTTGATAACGATATTAAAAATTATGCAGGAGGAGTCCGACAGAGGGAAAACGGGAGCCTCGCTGTCACAATCTGTGAGGCTCTAACTCCTTTATCGGATGAGGGAGGATCTAACGTTACTCTTACCGGTAGTGGCGGCTGTGTCAACGGCTGGCGTTTCGGTGATCCCCCGATTGGGACCCCAGTTACGGGTCCATCATAAGAATATTAGAAATTATGCAGGAGGAGTCCGACAGAGGGCAGACGGGTGCTTATTTTTGCGTTATCTGTGAGACTAGAACTCCTTGACAAAATGATGTTTCTGTCAACACTGAGGGCCGCTGTAGCGGGGGCAGTACAGTTAATAATCTTTTGTCAAGTTTACTTCTTGGGTGATCAAGGCAGTTAAAATTACCCCATGCCAATAAGTTTTTCAAATATGGACAAACTCTCTCAATGGGATTTACTTCTCAACAACAGGGAGGTTGATCAAAGTGGTCAGTTTCCCGCTTAATATTCATTTACGAACAGTCTCTAAGTAAATAGTTATAATTAAATTGAAGATAGATTTTGCCTCTGAATCCCCCCTTAGTCCCCCCTTAATAAGGGGGGTGCCGATCCCCCCTGAGTCCCCCCTTAATAAGGGGGGTGTCGATCCCCCCTGAGTCCCCCCTTAATAAGGGGGGTGCCGATCCCCCCTTAGTCCCCCCTTAATAAGGGGGGTGTCTGACAACTTTTAACACCTACCTACTTAAAATAACCGAAAAACCTTTTATTTTTGTTAATGTTATTGACTTTTGTTTAAAGCTGTGCTAGGCGCTAAAAAATCTCTCAATCTATCCCTACTTAAAACTCTTGGTTTAGTCGCCGTCATCGGTGGACTAATCATGGCTATTGTCGAAATGCAACAGGAAAAGGTGAAAACCTTGACCAAAGAAAAGTTATTAGAAAGAAATTATATTCAAGAATCTCGCCTAGAAAATGCTAGGGTTGAGTTATTAAAAAATATGCCAGCTTTTGGCTTTGACAATATGTTAGCCAATTGGTCAATGTTGCAGTTTATACAATACTATGGCGATGGGGATGCTCGCCGCGAAACTGGTTACAGTTTAAGTCCCGATTTTATGGAGATTGTCACTAAAAATGACCCGAAATTTGTCCGTGCCTATTTGATGATGTCCGTCGCTTCTTCCCTGAATGCCGGCAAACCCGAAAGAACAATTGAGATTATGAATAAGGGTTTATCAAAACTCACTCCTGATGTCACCGATGCCTATTTTATTTGGTTATATAAAGGAGTCGATGAACTATTATTTTTAGGCGATATTCCTGCGGCCAAAAAATCCTATCAAATGGCTGGCGATTGGGCAAAAATTGCTGGTAATGAATTTATCGAGAAATCCGCCAGGGGAACAGTGAAATTTTTAGAAACTAATCCCGATAGTCGCGCTCCCAGAGTTGGTGCCTGGATGTTAGTCTGGATAAATAGCCAAGACGAAGAAACCCGCAGGTTAGCTAAGGAAAATATCGAAAAATTGGGCGGTAAATTGGTGATTAATAATAATCAAGTGATGGCAATTCCCCCGAAGGATTAGGGGTTAGCCTATTTTTCATCCTGCCAAAACTTATGTTTTAATAAACTATCAACATCCTCAGCAAAGGGACAAACATCGGGAAAATTAGCATCATATTCAATTCGCATATTCTCCACCGCTTCCTGATAACAATCATCATAAATATCGGTTAAAAAACTGCATAAACTAGGAGAATCTTTCAGGATATCTTTTAACTTAGATTGACAGCGTTTAATTGTTACTTCCCAACCTCGATAACAGTCGGACAAAGAAAGATAACGCCGTTTTAAAGCTTGTTCAAATAATGTAATTAAACGGTTTTTAAGTTCTCTTTTGTCTCGTCTTCCCAAAGATTCCATCTCCTCGATCAAATTCTCTAAATCAACCTGAGATAAATTCCCAGATTTTAATTGTTTGACCGTCTTCTCTATCCACAAAGCAAAATCTTGATCGTAAAGATTTTTTACCTTGGCTAAAGTCATAATTTTGACCTTCTCTGTTGACTAATTACCTTCATTTTACCGAAACTTCGCCAACAATTTAAGTCTGAATTGGCGCTTACTTAAAACTTGCATTAAAAGTCGCTCGGTTTGGGTGCATCTCACATTTTCGGAAATACCGATAATCAGCAATTATCAGTCACTCTTAAACTGCTACAAATGTATGAACAGCCGCGTGTAAGCATCCCACCGAAAAGCTAATGCGCTCCGGGGTTTGGGGACGGCACTTCGACACATTTCGACAAGCTCAATGTAAAGGCTCAGTGACCGCGCTTGCGTCCCCAACGGGGGGTTTGGGGGGTAGAATCCCCCAAAAGACTGGATTGATGACACAAACCTAAAAAGCACAGTTTTTAAACTGCACCGATCGAGGGATAATATAACCTTGATATTGACAATGGCGACCTATGAAAATTTTAATTATGGGTGGAACCCGATTTATCGGTGTTTCTTTGACTAAAGTGTTAGTAGAACAGGGTCATGAGGTAGTATTATTCAATCGTGGCAATAAACCCGCTCCGGTTGCCGGAGTACGACAGGTCCACGGCGATCGCACAGATCCAGCGCAACTGAAAGAAAAGCTTAAAAATGAGAGTTTTGAGGCAATTTTCGATAATAATGGCAGAGAATTAAGTGATACTCAGCCCCTCGTCGAGATTTTTAGGGACAGAATCGGGCATTTTGTCTATGTTAGCTCGGCGGGGGTTTATTTAAAATCCGACCAAATGCCCCATAAAGAAGGGGATAAACTAGATCCCAAAAGTCGCCACAAGGGAAAACACGAGACAGAAAACTATTTAAGCGAGATGGGTTTACCCTGGACTTCCATCCGTCCGGTTTATATCTACGGACCGGGCAACTATAATGACCTAGAAGCTTGGTTTTTTGACCGTTTGGTTCGTAATCGTCCTATTCCTATACCCGGTCATGGAGAACATTTTACCCAATTCGGTCACGTTGTCGATCTAGCCAAGGCCATGGCCGCAGTATTGGGTAATTCTCAGGCTATCGGTCAAGTGTATAATATTTCCGGCGATTGCTATGTAACTTTTAACGGTTTAGCGAAAGCTTGCGCGGCAGCCATGGGGAAAAATGCCGAGGAAATCGAGATTGTTAACTATAACCCCAAAAAATTTGACTTCGGCAAAAAGAAACCTTTCCCCCTGCGGGTTCAACATTTTTACGCTGATATTAATAAAGCCACCCGGGAGTTAAACTGGCAGCCCGAATATGATCTCGTCAGTGGTTTAACAGACTCCTTCCAGAATGATTATCTCGCTTCTGGTCGCGATCGGCAAGAAATAGACTTGGCGATCGATGACCAGATCTTGGCCAACCAATAAGGGACTTGCGTGGGAATAATATCCCAGCCAGAAAATCGCTCTGTAGAAGAATCAGACCAGCCAGATGGCATATTATCAAAGCGCAAGTCCCTTAGCTGCGGAGGCTCTCGAAGGCTCTCCCCCTACTTAGAGTGATCAGCAAACCTGAGCGATCGGAGGGCGCAAGCATTGCGCCCCTACAGTAACGGATTTTGTCCACAATGTAGGGGCGAACTGCGTTCGCCCAAAAGGTAGATTATCAAAGCGCAAGTCCCTAAACAGTTATTGGACATTCCACCAACCGAAAGCTGGCCCGACAAAGCGAATAACCACCCAAACCCCGGCTAAAACTCCTATACCAATCCAGGCACCCCTAGTGGTTAACTTGTAAGCTTGGGATGCTTGACTTTTGGTAATTGGTAGCCAAGGCAGGATATTTTCTTCCTGTCCATATTTATCACCCAGGGCCGATTGACGACGTTTTGATTCACCCATACTAATGTCAGTTATTAAGAGGTTTTTCTCTGATTGTATATCGAAAGACAACCGCCTACACCCAATCCTACTGCGTGAAGGGGGGCGATCGAAACTAACGGCTGATGACCGACTATTATAGAATTAAAGGTTGCGACTGAAACGAGAATAATTATGGCAACCATTAACAGTAATTACTTAAAACTAAAAGCGGGTTATCTTTTCCCGGAAATTGCCCGACGAGTCCAAGCTTTTGCGGCAGCCAATCCTGATGCTAATATTATCCGTCTGGGGATTGGGGATGTCACCGAACCTTTGCCCCTAGCTTGTCGCGAGGCCATGATCAAAGCAGTGGAGGAAATGGGCGATCGCTCTAGCTTTAAGGGTTACGGGCCCGAACAGGGTTATGCTTGGTTACGGGAGAAAATCGCCGTCCATGATTTTCAGGCTCGCGGTTGTGATATAAGTGCCGATGAAATCTTTATTTCCGACGGTTCTAAGTGCGATACGGGCAATATTCTCGATATTTTTGGAGATAATAACTCGATCGCTGTTACTGACCCAGTATATCCCGTTTACGTTGATACTAACGTTATGGCTGGACACACGGGAGAGGTCAACGACCGCGGCGAATACGAGGGCTTGATTTATCTGCCAATTACCGCCGAAAATAACTTTACTGCCCAGATTCCGGCGGAAAAAGTCGATTTAATCTATCTCTGTTTTCCCAACAATCCCACCGGGGCCACGGCTACCAAAGAACACTTGACAGCTTGGGTCAATTATGCTAGGGCCAACGGATCGATTATCTTTTTTGATGCGGCCTATGAGGCCTTTATCACCGATGCCAGTTTACCCCATTCCATCTACGAAATCGAGGGGGCGCGGCAATGTGCGATCGAATTTCGCTCTTTTTCTAAAAATGCTGGTTTTACCGGGACGCGTTGCGCTTTAACCGTGGTTCCCCAAAGTCTCACGGCCAAGGCGGCCGACGGGACGGATGTGCAACTCTGGAAACTGTGGAATCGTCGGCAATCGACCAAATTTAACGGCGTTTCCTACATTGTCCAACGGGGGGCCGAGGCGGTTTATTCCCCGGAAGGACAAGCACAAGTACAAGAACTTGTCAAGTTTTATTTACAAAATGCAACAATTATCCGAGAAAAATTAACCGCTGCCGGTTTAGAAGTCCATGGTGGCGTAAATGCGCCCTACGTTTGGGTAAAAACGCCCCAGGGTCTATCGAGTTGGGATTTCTTCGATAAACTGCTACATACCTGTAATGTGGTGGGAACCCCCGGATCTGGCTTTGGGGCCGCCGGAGAGGGTTATTTCCGGCTATCGGCTTTTAATAGTCGTGCCAACGTCGAGGCCGCTATGGAAAGAATTATCGATAAATTTCAAGGCTAATCCTCAAGAGAGGGATGTTTGCGAAAGCATCCCCCAACAACCCCATCGGGAATTGATAAACTGTTGACATACTCACCGACAACGGCTCACCGATGCGACCCTTTTGGTTAGAATCCTTACAGGTAGAAAGATTAACGATCGCAATTGCTGGCCTACCAGCACATCTGCAAGGGATCAAGTTGGTGCAGTGGTCAGATCTGCACTGCGATGAACAGCATTTGCCTGAAGCTGTCCTGCAAGAAGCGATCGCCATTACTAATCAGGAAAAACCCGATCTCATCTTCCTGACGGGGGATTTTATTACCTATAGTCCCAGGCCAATTTTTGCCCTAGTCGAGAGCATAAAAGCTCTCAAAAGTCAAGGGGGTATTTATGCTTGTTTAGGAAATCATGACAGTTATCTTCCCAACGCAAGGGAAACGGTCAGATCGGCCTTAACTAGCGTGGGGATTCGGGTACTCTGGAATGAAATCGCCACACCCTACGGCGAAAATTTTCCCATCGTCGGATTGGCCGATTATTGGTCTGGGGAATTTTTACCGCAAATCCTCGAGCAAATTTCCCCCGATATACCCAGACTCGTCCTTTCCCACAATCCCGATACAGCTATGATTTTAAAGGATTGGCGCGTGGATTTGCAGTTATCCGGCCATACCCACGGAGGCCAAGTGACTATCCCCGGTATCGGTTCCCTACCGATAATTTTAGAGGAACTTAGGCGCTCGCTGCCCGATCCATATCGTCAATGGGTTCCCTTTCACCGGCAATTTAGCAGAGTAGTCCGATACTGGCAATGGTCCGAGGGATTTCATCGAGTCGGGGAAAATCAATTATATGTGAATCGCGGCTTAGGAACCTATTTTCCCGGTCGTCTTTTTTGTCCCCCCGAAGTGACGGTAATTACTTTGATCAACGGCAGTCAGTCTTGAATCAGTTATCAGTTATCAGTTATCAGTTATCAGATTTGAGTTTTAAGTTTTAAGTGTGGAGCATTAAATCAGCTGTTGACTATCTAAATTACTCGTTAAGACTATCGGTTAATTTTTTTTTCCAAAAAGCTTGACAAAACCCCACGACTTGACAGATAATTTCTTATATAATGGGAATCCGTGCCAGCCTGCGACCCCCCTCTTTTCAAGTCAAATAAAGCCCAAAAAAATTAACCCCAAAAAGTAGTCGGTGAACTGAAAACTCACATCTGATAACTGATAAGCTGCTGACTATCTAAATTACTCGTTAAGACTGCACCAGAGTTGGGAGCAGGGAGAGGGAGCTTGAGCATTTGTACTAAATTTTCCAATATGCAGTTTAAATTCAGTACAGCTTAGAATTTTCCTACTGTCTTTTCACTGATTACTGATTACTGATTACTGATTACTGAAAAAAACACTTATGACAGAAAATAGAGATAACTTCAACGAAACTTATAATGCACTAATTGAGCGCATTGTCAATCTAACTTTAGAAGGAAAAATTAGAGCTAAATCACAGGTTTATAACCTTTTAGCCGAGGGAGTAAAAAATGGCACAGGAGAAATTTTTGAGCGTTGTTTAACCGAAAAAATTATCGTTACTCGCTCACAGTTAGAAACAAAAATTAAAGCGACTAGGGTTTTGCGGGCCCTGGAAACGATCGAAAGTGAATGGGAAAAATACCAAAAAACCAATCAGCAAAATTCTCTCACTGCAGCGGCGATCGATAATCTGATTAAAATCGATCGAGAGGATCGTTTACTAACTTTAGTGAATTTAATCGATCCCAATCAAAATAATGCTTTAACCCTAGAACAATTACAACAGTTAGCCAAGCATTTACAGGCAGTTTCTCAGCAGCGGGGAGAAGCGGATTTATGGCAAATTGCCACGGGGATTAATCTGGGGTTAAATACTTGGTCAAATTTATCGAATGATCTCACCAGTTGGCTCTACGAACAAAATCGCAATCTTGGTTTTACTAATGATAATGAGCGAGTGACACCCTGGCAAATTTGGGCAAGTAAAGTTAATCCCTCTTGGTTAAAACGAGTCTTAGAAAGTTTAGCTAATCAACAAGCTTTTGATCCTCTCACTCAAGATTTAACTTTAACCGATTGGGTAGAAACTGCTATTGTTTTTCAATATATCCAAAGGGGACTAATTAACTTTTTTGATCAGCGTATCTATAGCGAAAAACTGGGAGCTAAATTATCCATTTCTACCTTTCTCACCTTTGCTTTAATTTGGTCACTGTTAACCAATAGTTTCGAGCAAGTTAGTAAAAATTCTCTCTATAGTCGGGGCTGTTTTCAGATGGCTTTACAAATTCTGAGAACCTTTGCTCAACGGGATTATTTTCCTTTATACGGGGGAATTTTTGCCTCCTTTTCTGGCAGTTATCTCAAGGAGGCCTTAGATTATTTATCAATTCCTCTGCGTTATGTGGAAGGCACGGGAGAAAAGGCGAGAATTTTAACTTTAATTGCCTATTCTAATCGCATTCGCGGCGACTATCCACAGGCCAGAGAAGGTCATCAACAAGCTTTAGAAATTGCTCGTCAACAACAGGATTATGCTTGTGAAATAGCTAATTTAAACCATTTATCCCGTCTCAATGCTATCCAAAAAAACTATGCAGAAGCGATTAATTTAAGTCAGAGAGCTTTAATTTTAAGTCGTCAACAGGGTAATAGTTTAGGACAGGCTAACGCTTTAGCTAATTTGGGTTATAGTCAGGTACAGGAAGCACAACAGTTAGAGAGATATGATCCAGAAATTTATCAAAGTTCGATCGAGTATTTAAAACAGGGATTAAAGTTAGCGGAAAGTCTCCAAGATTGGCAGAGTAAATCCCTTTGTTGTAGCAGTTTAGGTTTAGCATATCTTGTCCTTGAAAGAACCCAAGAAGCGATTAATATTCTCCTGCAAGGATTAGAATCGGCCAAATACTACGGAGACATATATCTGCAAGGTTTATTACTAACTTATTTAGGCGAAGCTTACTATCAAGACAAGAATTTTGAACAGGCAATTTATATGGGTTCTCTAGGAATGTATTGGCTACACGAAATCGGTGCAGTGGAATGGCGACAAGCTGCTAGTCTATTAACGGTTATTCGCGGCAAAAATATCGCAGCTTTTGAACAGACTTTCAGTCTGGAACGTTCCTCCCTGATTAAATCTATTGGACTGGAAGGCTACCAATATATCTCAGAAATTCTCAGCAAATATCAACAGGGTAATTAGGGTTTGCTGAATAAATCTAAAAACCTTATTGGGTAAGACTTTTAGACTTTTTTTACCTCAAAAAGTGCCAACCATTGGAGTGATCGGGGGTAAAATTCTGGGACTTTTTCCCTGAAAATTAGGTAATTGACCAGATGAAAATCGCTAAAACCCCACACCCCACACCCGTTCGGACCTCGGCGTGAGCTCGGTCGAACGCTGAGCTCACGGCCGAAGCCCACACCCCACACCCTGTCCCCACGAAAAACTTTTTCAGCAGACCCTAATTAGTGAATACACAGCATAAGTTATTAATTAATCTCTCGGTACTTTTTCCCCAACCCACAGGAATCAGTACCTACATTCTTAACCTCTTACCCTACCTGAAAAATTTAGAACCAACCCTACTAACAGCTAATAGTTATCCCGACTTTAACTGTTATTCTATCCCCAAGGGTCTCGCCCCCGATCGAGGAGCGAAAGGTCATTTAAAACGCTTACTCTGGACTCAATGGCAGTTACCGTCAATTTACCGACAATTAAACGCCAATTTACTCTTTTCTCCCCTCCCAGAAGCACCGATAAATTCTCACTGTCGCTTTGTCGTCATGGTCCACGATTTAATTCCCCTGCGGTTTCCCAGTCTTACTTCCCCCTTAACCCACTATTTCCGTTATTATGTGCCGCAGGTATTACAACAGGCAAAACATATCATCTGTAACTCTCAGGCAACGGCCAAAGATATCACTGAATATTATCAAATTCCCGCCGATAAAATTACTTCTATTCCCCTAGCCTACGATCATCATCACTTTCGCCCTATGGAAGATAATAAGCCAGAACATCCCTATTTTCTCTATCTCGGTCGTCCCAATCCCTATAAAAATTTACCGCGTTTAATCGCCGCTTTTGCCCAACTGCCCCCAGATTTAAGCGATTATCATCTTTGGATTGCTGGCAGCTTCGATCGCCGTTATACCCCGAATTTACAACAACAAGCGCGAGAATTGGCAGTCAGCGATCGGATTAAATTTCTCGATTATATCCCCTACGATCACCTACCCAAAGTTATCAGTCAAGCCACTGCTTTAGTCTTCCCTAGTCTCTGGGAAGGCTTTGGATTGCCCGTTTTAGAGGCTATGGCCTGCGGTACACCCGTCATTACCTCAAATTTGTCATCTTTGCCCGAAGTCACGGCAACAGCGGCAATTTTAATCGATCCCTATCGAGTCGAGGCCCTAGCCGATGCCCTAAAAATTATCGCTCAAGATCGACAATTACACTCAAAATTAAGTCATCTAGGCAAAAAACGGGCTGATGAGTTTAGTTGGCAAAAAACCGGTCTAGCTACGGCAGCAATCTTAAATCAATATCTAGGATGTGCTTAGGGACTTGCGTGGGAATAATATCCCAATCGATCGGAGGGCGCAAGCTTTGCGCCCCTACAGTAACGGATTTTGTCCACAATGTAGGGGCGAACTGCGTTCGCCCAAAAGGTACATTATCAAAGCGCAGGTCCATTAACTGACAGGGTTTCCCGTCCAGATGAAGTACAACCTGATCGGTCATCGTCGGAAAAAGAAAAATAATTTGACAGATCGGCAGCATTTACTGTAGGATTGATGATCGTGACCTCAATTGGAGAGATGGCCGAGCGGTTGAAGGCGCAGCACTGGAAATGCTGTTTAGGGGTAACTTTAACGAGGGTTCGAATCCCTCTCTCTCCGTACCCAAAGCACCTCATGAGTAGGTAGGCGTTAAAAATTATCAGATATCCCCGTTATCAAGGGTAGGGTTGATTCATGAATCAACCCTACCTTATCAAGGGGGGATTAAAGGCAAAATCCATTTTTAATTTAATTATAACCAGCTACTTAGGTAGTCTTGCAAAAGTAATTTCCCGGTTGAGACAGGAGATTACTTTTAGTGATTATCTTCTCCCCGGCTCCCCACTTCATAATTGATAATTGATAATTCATAATTCCCAGTCTCCTATACTTTTTAAACAGGATTTAGTCTAATTCCTCGTCGGTAAACCATCTTTACACTTAGCTAACCACTCCAATAAACTATCTAACTGCTGTGGTGGTTTTACCGTTCCTAAACCCCTAACCGTCACCTGTTTGGGACTATAAACAAAGCGTGATTGTATATGTTGGGGTAGGTGTTCTTGTAATAATTTCCACGCTGGTTCCTCCATGGGAGTTTCTAGGATAATATGCTGTTTTCCATCGGGTTTAATGCGGGAAAAACCGAGGGATTTAGCCAGATGTTTTAACTCGATTACCTTAAATAATTGTGCCACCGGTGCAGGAATTGCTCCGTATCTATCGACTAAATCGGCGGCAATTTGTCCTAAATTTTTCTGAGAATTAGCAGTAGCGATCAACCGATAGACATCCATTTTCTGCTCCAGATCGGATATATAATCGTTAGGAATAAATGCCGTTAATTTCAGATCGATTTGGGTATCCTCCACTTGGGGAATTTCTTGACCTTGAATTTCCCGCAAAGCTTCCTGTAACATTTCCATATATAGATCAAAACCGATCGCTTCCATTTGTCCCGATTGTTCCGCACCTAATAAGTTACCCGCACCGCGAATTTCCAGATCCCTAGTCGCTAATTGATACCCCGATCCTAACTGGGTAAATTCTTGAATTGCCTTTAATCTTTCCCGAGCGGTTTCTGTTAGTTCTGCCTTGGCTGGATAAAGTAACCAAGCGTGCGCTTGTACTCCTGATCGCCCCACCCGTCCCCGCAGTTGATAGAGTTGCGCTAAACCGAATTTTTGGGCATCTTCAATGATAATCGTGTTAACTCTGGGAATATCTAACCCCGACTCCACAATAGTCGTACAGACTAAGATATCCGCTTCCCCATTATTAAATGCTAACATGGTGGTTTCTAATTCGGACTCATCCATACGACCATGGCCGATGGCAATTCTAGCACCAGGAATCATCCCTTGAATTGCTGCCGCTTTTTCTTCAATTCCCTCGATTCTGGGTACTACATAAAAAACCTGTCCCCCCCGATCCAATTCGTTGCGAATTGCCGTTCTAATCACATCAAAATTATAACTAGAAAGGTGGGTTTGAATGGGACGACGAGAGGGGGGAGGTGTGGTAATTAAACTCATTTCTCGCACCCCGGAAAGGGACATATAAAGAGTCCGGGGAATCGGTGTTGCCGTCAAGGTTAACACATCAATATTACTTTTAAAAGCCTTAATTTTTTCCTTTTGATTGACCCCAAAACGCTGTTCTTCATCGATAACCAATAATCCTAAATCTTTAAACTCCACCGCTTTACTCAATAACAACTGCGTCCCCACCACTATATCCAATTCCCCCGTTTTCAAGCGCTGGACGATATCTTTTTTCTCGGAATTGGTGCGAAAACGATTTAATAAACCCACGTTGATGGGATAGGGGGCAAAACGTTCTTTTAGGGTGTGATAATGTTGTTGGGTTAAAATCGTTGTTGGTGCTAATAAAGCCACCTGTTTATGACCCGTGGTGACAGCTTTAAAAATAGCACGAATGGCCACTTCTGTCTTACCAAAACCCACATCCCCACAGACTAAGCGATCCATCGGGCGATCGCTTTCTAAATCCCGTTTCACATCCTGTATCGCTTTCAGTTGATCAGCAGTGGGTTGGTAGGGAAAGGAATCCTCTAACTCCCGCTGCCAGGGATTATCCATCGGATAGGCAAAACCCGATTTTTGGGACCGTTGGGCGTAAATATTGATTAAATCAACCGCTAACTTCTTAACCGACTTCCTGACGCGAGCTTTCGTCGCTTCCCACGCTTTGCCAGAGATTTTATGTAATTCAGGCTCTTGATTACCTGTATGACGATAACGGGAGAGATTATCAACAGAATCGGCAGGAACCCGCAATAATCCATCGGCATACTTAATAACTAGATAATCTCGACCTTGCACTATTCCGCTAATTGTGCTTTCCTGCTTTTCTAGTTTGATAAACTGCCCGATGCCATGGTGTTTATGTACTACAAAATCGAGGGGACGGAGTTTATTCACATCCACCTGTACCGAGGCTGCTTGTCGACGTTTGCGGACGTAACCAGCAGTATTTAAAAGATGTTGCCCGAAGAACTCTCGATCAGTAACGACGACTATGCGATAGGTGGGGAGGATAAAACCTTCTAATTCAGCTAATCCTGAGTATTTTAGGGCTGTAGCGGTGTTTTGAATGATTAACCGCTCGATCGCCCCAAAATCAAGGGGATTGGGGATAAATTGGGCCGGGCAGTCGTGTTCCTGTAATAACGAGACTGTGCGGGAGGGTTGGGCAGATATTAACCATGTAGCGTACTTATTTACTTTAATACCGCTATAAATCTCTCTTTTTCCCCGTAAAATTTCCGCTAGTTTGGCGAATTGTCCCGGATTGGTGGGAATCGGACGACTGGAGAGATTAAGACTATTTTCGGAGAGGTGATCGTCTATTTCTGAGAGGTAGAGATGGGGAAATTTGACCGATATTTGCAGAGATTCGCCAAAAGAACGGTGAATTTTCGGTAAAGCTGGTTCTATCTCTTGCCAGCGTTCCCCAATATATTCTATCCAGCGATCGCTTCTAGCTTGACAGCTTTCCAGTTCATCAAAGGCAATAAGGGTATTTTCAGGGAGATAATCCAATAAAGAGGCAGTTTGAGGGAATGCCAAGCCTAAAAATCGCTCAATTCCCTCTGGATAAATGCCATTAGCCAATTTTTCTCGATCTTCAGCCTCCAAATAATCGGCCACTGTCGGGGGGAGAGAAGGGACAATCATCGCCGCGAAGTTAGTGGGAGTAAGAAGCAGATTGGGGATAGAATCGAGCGATCTTTGGGTGGCAGGGTCAAATTCTCGCAATTTTTCCAATTCATCGCCGAAAAATTCTAACCTGACTGGTAATTCTGCCGAAACTGGGAAAATATCAACGATATCGCCGCGACGACTCCATTGCCCTTCGGTTTCTACCAGTGAAACCCGTTCATATCCTAATCTAGCTAGGGTTAGATCGAGGTTTTTGCCTTCTATAACCCTTCCTACCGCAAAATTATCGCTATATTTCTCGAAAACCTCTCTAGGGGGTAAATGGGGCTGCAGGGCTTTTTCGGTGGTAACGATCGCCATTCCAGCATCTTGATGACTGATTAGAGCTTGTCCTGAGCTACGTCGAAGGGCCGATAATACCTGCATCTGTCCCCAAATCATCTCGGATTCCCGATTAAATGTCTCGTAGGGGCAAGCTTCCGAGGTGGGATAAAAGAAAACACCTTTCCACGTCATCGCTTCTAATTGTGCCGCCCAACGTGCCGCTTCCTCCAGATTGGCACAGATAATTAAAAGATTTTTTCCTTGACAACGGGCGAAAGCTGTGCCTATTAATCCTTTCGGTAAGCGGGCAAGGCCGGTTAGGGTTAAATTGCCGTTTTTCCCCAGTTTTTGGATAAGTTCGGCAGTTAGAGGCGATTTTTCAATGTTGCGAATAACGGAGGCAAAAGTCATTTTTTAGTGATCGGCGCTCGGTTTTTAGTTAGGTTTTGCGGCAAAAAGTTTTTCGTGGGGGTAGGGTGTGGGGTGTGGGCTTCGGCCGTGAGCTCAGCGTTCGACCGAGCTCACGCCGAGGTCCGAACGGGTGTGGGGTGTAGGGTGTGGGGTGTAGGGTGTAGGGTTT